>NZ_JBSGCY010000176.1:0-11761 GCF_053602115.1 Nocardia sp. NPDC004582
GGCCGGGCTGCCGGGCGCGGGGGCCTGGCTGCCGGGCGCGGCGGCGGTGTCGGCGGCCTGGCCTTCGGGCTCGGTGCCCCGCTGGTTCGAATCCTCGGTCATTTCTCGTTTTCTCCTCGAGTCTCGTCGCCAAGCCTGGCGGGAACGACTGAGAGTGGACTGAGACCGTGCTTGCTTTTCGCCGAGCTTTCCGGGTTCAGTTGTCCGCCTCGGCGGGCAGGGGCGGTGCGGTCTCTCCAGGCAGAACGATACGGATCAACGCGCCCCCACGGTCGGAAGTGTCGATGTTGATGGTGCCACCGTGTTTGGTCACCACCTGTTTGACGATGGCCAGGCCGAGCCCGGAACCGGGCATGGAACGCGACGCCGTGGTGCGGTAGAAGCGTTCGAACACCAGCTCGCGTTCGGCGGGCGGGATGCCGGGCCCGGCGTCGTCGACGGCGAACTCGAGCAGTCCGCGCCCGTTCTCGCGCATGGTGACGAACACCTTCGCGCCCTCCGGACTCCATTTGGCGGCATTGTCGAGAACATTGAGCAGCGCGCGTTCCAGGCCGGGCTCGTCGCCGTAGACGAACCAGGGCCGCAGCCGGGCGTCGAACTCGATTCCGGTGCGCCGCCGCCGGACTCGCTCCAGCGCGCGTTCGGCGATCTCCCCGAGGTCGATGCGCTCGTACACGGTCTCCGGGGCGTCCTCGCGGGCCAGATCGACCAGATCGCCGACCAGCGTGGACAACTCCTCGATCTGGGCCATCACGTCCGAGCGCAGTTCGGCCATGTCCTCGTCGGGGATGCGGGGCGCGCCCGGCCGGGAGGAGGCGATGAGCAGTTCCATATTGGTGCGCAAAGAGGTCAGTGGCGTCTTCAGCTCATGGCCGGCGTCGGCCACCAGGCGGCGCTGCCGTTCCCGGGATTCGCCGAGGGCGCGCAGCATGGTGTTGAAACTCTCGGTGAGCCGGGCCAGTTCGTCGTCGCCGGTGACCGGGATGGGGGTGAGGTCGTCGGTGCGGGCGATGCGTTCGGTGGCGGCGGTGAGCCGGGCGATGGGCCGCAAGCCGGTGCGGCCCACGGTGGTTCCGGCCGCCGCGGCCACGATGACCCCGCAGCCGCCGACCACGAACAGCAGCCAGGCCAGCCGGTCGAGGACTTCCTTGGTGGGTTGCAGCCGCTGCGACACCACCAGCGTGGATCCGGAGTGGGTGCGCCGGGCCAGCACCCGCTGATCATCGACGGTGCGCAGCGAGAACCCGATCTCGCCGCGCGCCACCTGCCGTTCCTGATTGCCGATCGGCGGGAGCGTGGTCTGCGGCGGCACGTACTGCGACTGGTCGGCGAAGACCAGCGCCACCCCGACATCGCTGGAGTACAGCCCCGCGAACACCAGCGACTGGAAGCCGAGGCTGTCGAGGTTGTTGTCGATCATCACCGAGGCGCGCGCCCGCAGCTGCGAGTCCACGTCGGCGTACAGCGACCGGGCCACCATGGCGTAGGCGGCGATGGAGGTGAAGGCGACGGCCACCGCGACCACCGAGGCGGCCAGCAGCGTCACCCGCCAGCGCAGCGACACCGAACGGGTCAACGGCATCGGGGGCCGCAGTCCGTCGGTCTCCGTCCGCGATCCGAGTCCGGCGACCACGGTCCGCCGGGGAACGGTTCTACCCACGAGCGGCCTGCTTACGGAGGGGTCTCGCGCAGCACGTAGCCGACGCCGCGCACGGTGTGGATGAGCCGCGGTTCGCCGTCGGCCTCGGTCTTGCGGCGCAGGTAGCCGATGTACACCTCGAGCGCGTTACCGGAGGTGGGGAAGTCGTAGCCCCACACCTCCTCCAGGATGCGGCTGCGGGTGAGCACCCGGCGCGGGTTGGCCATCAGCATCTCCAGCAGCGAGAACTCGGTGCGGGTGAGGCTGATCGGGCGTTCGCCGCGGGTGACCTCGCGGGTGACGGGATCGAGCGAGAGATCGGCGAAGGACATGGCCTCGGAGGAGGCGTCGACCGGATCGCCGGCGGTGCGGCGCAGCAGGGCGCGCAGCCGGGCCAGCAGTTCCTCGAGCGCGAAGGGCTTGGGTAGGTAGTCGTCGGCGCCGGCGTCCAGCCCGGCGACCCGCTCGGACACCGAATCCCGTGCGGTGAGTACCAGAATCGGCAGATCGTCGCCGGTGCTGCGCAGCCGGCGGCACACCTCGAGGCCGTCCAGCCGGGGCATCATGACGTCCAGGACCAGGGCGTCGGGTCGCTGACTGGCGGTCTTCTCCAAGGCGTCCAGACCGTCGACGGCGAGGTCGACGGTATACCCGTTGAAGGTCAGCGAGCGACGCAGCGATTCACGAACCGCGCGGTCGTCGTCGACTACCAGAATGCGCATGGCAACCAGTCTGCCCACAACGACTGAGAGTCCACTGAGAAGGGCCCCTCCGACACGCCGTGCGGGTGAGGCAGATGACCTGCGTGTTTTATGGACGCCCAATGCTGAGTGGTTGCAGTGTCACCCAATTCGACGCGAAAGCCGTTGTGGCAAGCCCGCATTCGGAGGCTTATACACTACGTCCTCCGAATTGCCGTTACTCAGCTCACGCGGTATGTTGCAGGCCGGAAAAGAAGACCCTTAGTTGGTTCTGCGCGGGTTCGACCCCAAAGCCGTACAACCGCATACGTACCCGGGGGTCAATCGTGAAAGCGGAGGCGACGGAAGCGGGATGGAAGCAGCACCCCGGTCGTGGCAATTCAGCCTGTCCAACTGGCCCGTTACCCGCAAGGTCGGCATCGTGCTGGTGCTCCCGGTGCTTCTCGCCGCGACCTTCGCGGTACTGCGCATCAACAGTGAATTGCAGACCATCTCCAGACTGAGTGCGGCCTCGGAGCAGATGGACGTGCTCCGCCCCACGGTCAAATTCCTCACCAGCACCAATGAACTCGCGGTCGCCGCCATCGTCGGCGGCAACCAGGACGTGGACGCCGACCTCGACGCCGCCACCGCCAAGTTCGACCAGTCCCAGGCCGAACTGGAGACCGCGCTCAAGTCCTCCAACGCCGACCCCCGCGTCGTGAAGGAACTGGGCACCGCCATCGCGGTCGCCAAGACCATGCGCAACAGCCTGCGCACCAGCTCTCCCCAGACCATCGGCGATCAGGCCGACGAGGTGCAGACCCGAGCGCAGAACTCGCTCGCGGGCGCGCCCACCGTCGGCGACCTCCGGGTGCAGCAGTCCTTCCTGCAGTTCGGCGCGGCCCTGACCGCCTCGCGCCTGCTCACCCAGGAGCGCGTCATGCTCGCGGTGCCGGGCGCCGGCGCCAACCCCGCGCTGCGGACCAAGCTGCTCACCGCCATCGGCGCCGAGATCACCATGATCGAGGTGTACCGCGGTATGGCGCCGGAATCGGCGCAGAACGCGAACACGCTGAAGGACAATGCCGGCGCCCGCGTCGGCATCCTGATGCAGAACGTGCCCGACCCGGGCAGCCTGCCCGCCATGCAGGACTCGCTGCGCGGCAGCGCGGACGCCTACGCCTCCGAGGTCGCCACCGTCGCGGGCACCATGGGCGCCAAGCTGTCCGAGCTCACCACCGAGGCGCGTAACAACGTGCTGCGCGATACTTCCATCGTGATCGGCATGCTGCTGGCCGGTCTGGCGCTGGCCCTGGTGGTGGCCCGCTCGTTGGTCGTGCCGGTCCGCCGGCTGCGGCGAGACGCGTTGCAGGTGGCCCACATCGACCTGCCGCAGGAGCTCGAGGTGGTGCGCGCCGGCGGCGCGACCCCGGAGATCTCACCGGTCGACGTGCACACCACCGAGGAGATCGGGCAGCTGGCCCGAGCCGTCGACGACATCCACTCCCAGGCGCTGCACCTGGCCGCCGAGCAGGCGCGACTGCGCCTGCAGATCGGCAATATGTTCGAAACCCTCTCGCGCCGCAGCCAATCCCTCGTGGAGCAGCAGCTGTCGCTGATCGAGGAGCTCGAGCGCGACGAGGACGACTCCGAACGCCTGCAGTCGCTGTTCCGCCTCGACCACCTCGCCACCCGCATGCGCCGCAACGGCGACAACCTGCTGGTGCTGGCCGGAACCGCGCTGCGCCGCGGCCATCTCGCGCCGGTGCCGCTGTCGGACATGCTGTGGTCCTCGGTCTCCCAGGTGGAGGACTACCAGCGCGTCGAGATCGGCACCGTGCCCGACGGCATCGTCGCCGGTGAGCCCGCCGTCGACATCGAGCACCTGCTGGCCGAGCTGATCGACAACGCGCTGCGCTACTCCCCGCCCACCACCCCGGTCGCGGTGTCGGTGGCGCGCGCGGTGGACGGCGGCTACCTGATCGAGATCACCGACCGCGGCCTCGGCATGAACGCCGACGACCTGCAGGGCATCAACGATCGTCTGGCCTCCGGTGGTGAGGTCAATGTCGAGACCGCGCGCCGCATGGGTCTTTTCGTCGTCGGCCGCCTGGCCAAGCGGCACCACATCACCGTGAGCCTGCGCCGCACCTCCGCCATGGTGCAGCAACCGGGCATCACCGCCAGCGTGCACCTGCCGGGCAGCCTGGTCTCGCCCGCGCCGGAACGCGGCGGCGACCCGACCGGCCAGTACCCGGTGGCCACGGCCCTGCCCATGCCCCCGGCCGCCCTGGCCTCCGGTCCGATCCCGGCCGCGGCCCTCGTCTCGGGCCCGATTGCGGCCGCCTCGGGGCCGATCGCGGCTGCCTCCGGACCGATTCCGCTGGCGCCCGGACAGATTCCGCCGCCCGTCGGGCCGATCACCGGACCGAACCCCGTGGTCAACCCGCCGCGGCTGACCCCGGTGCCGAACCTGCCCGAACCGCCCACCGGCCGCTTCCCGACCACCAGTTCCGGCCTGCCGCAGCGCAAGCCGGGCGCCGACACCGGCGAGCACCCGATCGTCCCCGCGTTCCCCGAACCGCCGCAGCAGGCCGATCGCTTCTCCGATGGATTCACCGACGCCTTCACCCCGGACGACGCCCGGGCCTACGGTGCGAGCGCGGTCCGGCCCGAGCCCGCGGCGCCGCAGGGAGCCGCGCCGATGACCTTCTGGGGCGAGGCGGCGACCGCCGAGTCCACGGAATCGGCCGCGGACAGCGTGGTTTCCGACGGGGCCGCCGGGGCCGAGCCGGGCCCGGAGGAATCGACCGATTACGTACCGGAGCCGATCGCCCCGGCCGCGGAAACGGTCGCCCCGCTCCCCCAGCGGGTCGCGCCCCAGCAGGTCGCGCCGATGGCCCAGCAGGTCTCGCCGCTGCCGCAACAGGTAGCCCCGATGCCGCAGCGGGTCGCCCAGGTGCCCGAACGTCTGGTGCCCGCGCCCGCGCCGACCTCGCCGATCACCAACGGCCGCAACGGCGGCGGCTATGTCGAGAACCCCAACGGCCCGGACACCGGCAGCTACTTCGGCAACGGCTTCAGCGCTTTCGGCGACAACGACCGTCCCACGCTCCCGCCCACCGCCTTCCCGGGCAACGACGCCGTGACCAGCGACGACACGGTCGGCAACGCTGTGCACGGGTCCGGCAACGCTGTGCACGGCTCCGATGACGCTGTGCACGGGTCCGACAACGCTTTGCGCGGCAACGACGCCGTGCGCGGCAACGAGGCCGCACCCGCCGGATCGCGTCCGGCGGCCCCGCAGACCGGTCTGCGTCCGGTCGAGGGCGCTCCGACCCCGATCTACCAGCGCATGGTCTCCGAGTGGCTGGTGGAACCGGCCGACGGGCAGCAGACCGGCGCCGCGTGGTCGTCGAGCTCGGACCTCGGCTGGGCCGCGGCCGAGGAGGCGGCCAACCCGACCACAACCAGTCGTACCGAAGGCGGCCTGCCGATTCGGCGGCCCGGCGCCCAGCTGGTGCCGGGCGCGGTCGCCCAGGAGGACGACGGTTCCGGCCGCGACCCGGAAGAGATCCGCAACAGCCTCAGCAGGCATCTCAGCGGCGTCCACTCCGGGCGGGCCGACTCCCAGTACAACGACGGAGGGCATGCATGACCGACACCCAGAGCACCACAACGGATGAGAATCTGAACTGGCTGGTCACCCGCTTCACCAAGGAGGTCCCCGGGGTCTCGCACGCCGTGCTGGTCTCCGCGGACGGTCTGCTGCAGGCCACCAGCCCGCACCTGCCGTCCGACCGCGGTGAGCAGCTGGCCGCGGTGACGGCCGGTCTGGCCAGTCTGTCCGCCGGCGCCGCACAGCTTTTCGAGGGCGGCAAGGTGATGCAGTCCATCGTGGAGATGCAGCGCGGGTATCTGCTGGTCATGAGTGTCGGCAATGGCTCGCACCTGGCGGTGCTGGCCAACAAGCAGCACGACATCGGCCGCATCGGTTACGAGATGGCCCTCCTGGTCGACCGGGTCGGCTCCGTCGTCTCGGCCACCGCCCGCACCGCCTAGATGAGTCGAACACTGCCTAGATGAGCCACATATGACCAATCCCCATGGCGGTGGCGGCAACCGGCCACCGACCACCCGAGTTCGCCCCTACGCGTTGACCTCCGGCCGCACCGAGCCGGCGGTCGACCTACCGCTGGAAGCGGTCGTCGAAACCCTGTCCTACACCGCCCACTTCGACTGGCCCGCCGGCGACGTGCGCACCGAGATCCTGCGGCTGGGCACGGCCCGGCTCTCGGTCGCCGAGATCGCGGCGCACCTGGGCCGTCCGCTGGGCATGGTCCGGGTCGTCATCGGCGATCTGGTGGTCGCCGGAACCCTGCGTGTGCATTCGACTTTGAGCGATCAGGCGACCTTCGACGAGCGCCGGTCCCTGATGGAGAGGACCCTGCATGGACTCCGCGCCCTATAACGGCGGAGGCTACCCCGGCGGCCCGACCGGGGGCCCGGCGTACACGACCGGGCAGTTCCCGAACCCGGCTCTGCAGTTCCCGCCGCGGCCGGGCGAGGAGTCGCGCACCGCGTCGACCAAGATCGTCGTCGCGGGCGGATTCGGCGCGGGCAAGACCACGTTCGTCGGCGCGGTCTCCGAGATCGTGCCGCTGCGCACCGAGGCCATGGTGACCGGCTACTCGGACGGGGTCGACGACCTCGCCGCCACGCCCGGCAAGGAAACCACCACCGTGGCCATGGATTTCGGGCGCATCATCCTGCCCGGCAACCTGGTGCTGTACCTGTTCGGCACGCCCGGGCAGCGCCGGTTCTGGTTCATGTGGGACGACCTGATCAAGGGCGCCATCGGCGCGGTCGTGCTGGTCGACACCCGCCGCATCGAGGACAGCTTCGCGGCCGTGGACTTCTTCGAGGCCAAGTCGCTGCCGTTCCTGATCGCGGTCAATCGCTTCCCGGACGCGCCGCGCTTCCCGGTCGCCGAACTGCGCGAGGCGCTCAGCGTCCGCGAGGGCGTGCCGATCGTGGACATCGACGCGCGCGACCCGGTCGAGGTGCGGCGGTCGCTGGCCGCGGTGACCGAATACGCGATCGAACGGCTGATGGCGGCGCAACGCGAAACCGCGCAGCGCGGCTAGCGTTCGCCCATCCGAGTTCGGGCTTACCAAGACAGAGGTGTCTGGATGATCTATTTCTCGATGGGCTACTGGGTCCTCGTCCTCGCGGTGATCGTGTCGTTCGCGGGGGCGGCCTGCGGGCTGGCGTGCATCCGGCAGTCCACCAAGTCGGTGACCCAGAAGTTCCGGATCGTATGGCTGTTCGTGGCGGCGGTGTCGATCGGCGGGGTCGGCGTCTCCATGCCGGTGTTCGTCTCCATGCTCGGCTTCGACGTGCGCGGCACCCAGCTGCGCTACGACAACCTGTCGATCACGCTGTTCTCGGTGCTGTCGGCGGTCACGGTGTTCCTGGCGCTGCTGATCACCGGCAAGACGCTGGTGTGGTGGCGGCTGCTGGTGGCGGCGGCCGTGATGGCCTTCGGTTTCGGCGACGTGCACCAGCTGCTGCTGGGCGCCATCCGGATCCAGGGCACCGCCGACCGCAGCCTGGTGTCCACCGTCGCGGTGTACGTGATCGCGTTCGTGCTCTCGGCGCTCACCCTGTGGTTCAGCCTGTGGGTCGGCTCGGTGCCGATGGTGCTGGCCGGCGCGGTGGTGTACGCGGTCCTGGTGACCGGCATGCACTACGCCGGACTGACCGGGTTGCAGGTGCACGTGGACCCGAACGCGCCCGCGCCGCAGGGGAACGTGCTGTTCACCTTCTTCGTGCCGTTCTTCATCATCGGCACGCTGTCGCTGGCGATTCCGATCACCGCCATCCTGGTCGCCCCCGACCGGCGCGAGGCCCGCGCCCCGATGGCGGCCCCCGATCCGGCGGTCGCGCACAGCACGTCGCTGCAGGCGGCCTCGCAGCACGCCGCGGCGCAGCAGGGTGCGCGCCGGCCGGAATCGGCGCTCTGACCCGCACTAGCGCGGCACGTCCCGGGGATCGAGCAGACCGAACAGCTCGCCCTGGGGCGCGGCCAGGATGGCCATCCGGCCGAACGGTCCGTCGGTGGCCGACATGAGCACGGTCGCACCCAGTTCCACGGCGCGGGTCAGGCCGGAATCGATGTCCTCGGACTGGAACCAGGTCAGCCAGTAGGGCTGGGCCGGGGCGACGCCGTTGACGCTGTCGTCGTTGATGCCGCCGACCGAACCGGTCCCGGCGGGCGGGGTGAAAGTGGCGTATCGCGTTGTCTCGTCGTCGAATTCGGTGAAGGTGAAGCCGAAGACCCGCGCGTAGAAGGATTTCGCGGCCTCGAAATCGCCGGTGTGCAAGTCGTTCCAGACGTAGGCGCCGTGTTCGTTGTACACGGCCGCGCCGTCGTGGGCGCGGGCCTCCCACACCGCGAAGGGCGCCCCGGAGGCGTCGGCGGCCACGAACATGCGGCCGAACTCCATCACGTCGAAGGCGGGTACCAGCAGGCGGCCGCCCGCCTCGGTCACCTGTCGCGCGCACGTGTCGGCGTCGGCCACCGCGAAATACGTGGTCCACACCGACGGCACCCCGGCCTCGGGTTTGGGCCCGATGCCCGCCACCGCGCGGCCGTCCCGCAGCGCCATCAGGTAGCCGCCCGCGTCCTCCCCGCCGCCTTGCATGTCCCAGCCGAACAGTCCGGCGTAGAACTCGCCGGCCTTGGCCGGGTCGTCGACCTGACAGTCGACCCAGCACGGTGTTCCGGGAGGCCACGCCTCGTCGCGTACAGGCATTTACGAATCTCCGTTCTCACTCATCAGTGACGCACCTCACAAAGCGCCCCCAGTCAACCACTCTCGATCGATCGCCGCGATGGTTCGGATTCGGCTCCCGGCGGCGCGGCCGTCGAATTACAGTGGGAGTCATGCGTTTCGGGCTGGACTACGCCGCAGGTCGGCCCGCGCCGAGTGCCATCACGGCCAACGGCTACGACTTCGTGGTCCGCTACCTGTCCGACGGCGGGTCCGCGCTGCCGGGCAAGCTGCTCACCCCCGCCGAAGCGGATGACCTGCGCGCACACGGGATTTCCATCGTCGCCAACTGGGAGACCACCGCCGCTCGCATGCTGGACGGCTACGGCGCGGGCGTGACCGACGCGCGCGCGGCGCTGGCGCAGATGCTGCGCTGCGGCGGGCGGGCGGATCGGCCGATCTACTTCTCCGCGGATTTCGACGCCACCCCGCAGCAGCAGGTGCCGATCGACGCCTATCTCGATGGCGCGGCGAGTGTCCTCGGGCGCTCGAATGTCGGTATCTACGGCGGGTATTGGCCGGTGAGCCGGGCACTGGACGCCGGGACCGCGACCTGGGCGTGGCAGACGGTGGCCTGGTCGGGCGGGCGGGTGGAGCCGCGGATCGCGATCTACCAGAACGGCGAGCAGGTGATCGTCGACGGCGTGGAATGCGACGTGAATCAAACCGACCGAGTGGATTTCGGCCAGTGGGACGTGGAAACGGAGGAACCCGACTTGACACCCGAACAGGACGCGGCATTGCGCGACATCCAGATCCAGCTGCGCGGGCCCGGCCTCAACGGCTGGCCGCAGCTGGGCACCGATGCCCAGGGCCGTAACCGGACCGTGGTGGACGGGCTGGCGGCGGCGCTCGCGCGGATCGACGAACTGCGCACCGAGATCAGCGATCTCGAGGCCACCACCGCCGAGTTGAAGGACGAACTGGCGCGAGTCGCGGGTAAGGGGCACTGGCCCTTCCCGTTCTCGCTCGTCGAGGGTCCGGCCACCGCGTTCGCCGATCAGCTGGCAAAGCTCGAGCAGTTGCTGCCGGATGTGCCGCTGCCCGGCTGGGGAACCGGACCGAACGGACATTCCGGAGATCGGGCCGCGAGTGAACCGGCCTCGGCGAGTGCGGCGCCGAAAGCCGTATCCGACAGTTGAATTGGTCGAATTGTCGGATTCCCTCCATCGGGGGGAGAACCCGAAACGGCCTCTGAAGTGGCGATGAGCGGGTTCTCCTGTAATCAGGAGAACCCGCCCTCAAGGCACGAGAATACCGTCACCAGGCCACGACTTCACAACTTTAGGAAGACTTTTTCGCACCCTCGCGAAAAGTCCAGGCGTGACCCGGGCCTCCGCAACACCCGAGCAGATCACTGGTGGGACAGCAACTTCAACGCTATTGTCGGGCTCGTCCGTTCTCTTGCTCCAGTTCCAGACGAAGGAGGCTCTCGTGGCCGTCAACGTGGTACTCGACAAAGCTCTCGACAAGGCCTACGAATCCAAGTCTCTCGACGACATCCTGGCCGCGCCGCCGTCGGCGCTCGCCGGACTCACCGAGAAGCACGACGCCCAGCTGCTCGAGGCGCTCGGTGTGAAGACCATCGCCGACCTCGGCAAGAACAAGTACTTCCGGCTCGCCGCCACCCTGGTGGACCTGGCAGCGAAGGAGGGCTGACGGGCGCCGGGGCGACCCGGACCCGCAGCAGTGGAGAGGTTCGGGGGGCCAAGCCCCCGAACCCCCACGACCCGCGGTCTCGTTGCGAATCAGAGTTTTCCGGGATCGATCAGTCCGCGTTCGACGGCTCGCAGCAGCCTCCGCGGCACCATCCGCACCACTCCCCCAACCGTGACCGGCACCAGATCCGGCGGACTCGCCTTCCACTGCGAGCGCCGGCTGTGCGTGTTCGCGCGGGACATCCTGCGCTTCGGAACGGCCATTATCGGTTCTCCTCACCTGTTGTCGAAGTCTGATTGCGCACGCGCGCGTCGTCGGGCCGGGCGTCGCAGGGCTCCGCGTGCTGATCACCGAAGGGGTCGTTCCACAGCGCGACCCGTTCGGGCGCGAAACGCACCTGCCGCAATTCGTCCTCGTCGACCAGCGCCCAGTGCAGCGCCTGGCGGATCTCGTCCGGATCCGCATCGGCCACCAGGATCACCATCGAGGTGTGCCGGTCGCCGAACCGCTCGTGCCAGCGCAACGCGGCCAGCGCTCGACGCTCCGGGTCGACGAGCTCGAGTTCCGGCGGCGCCATGGCGGCCAGCCACGGTCCCGCGCCGCCGACCCGCAGCCCGCCCCCCGCGGATTCCAGCCACACCACCTCGTCGGGCTGGGTGGCCAGCCACACCCGGCCCCGCGCGCTCACCACGCCATCCAGCAGCACGTCGATCGCCGAGTGCAGGCGATCGGGATGAAAGGGCCGGTCGGTGGCGAATTCCACCAGCGCCACACCGCAATCCGGCTCCAGCGGCGGCGCGCCCGCCAGCAGCGGCGCGTGCGGATCGAAGGCCGCGCCGCGGCGCGCGTCCGCGGGCACCCGGCGCGGTGACGAGAACCTGTGCCCACGTTCGCGATACACCGGATGGGACGCCGACGGCGGCTACGCCGAGTACGCGGTCGTT
>NZ_JBSGCY010000177.1:0-11628 GCF_053602115.1 Nocardia sp. NPDC004582
CGGAAGCTAAGGCCACCTGCGCCGATGGTACTGCACTCGACAGGGTGTGGGAGAGTAGGACACCGCCGGAACATCATTCGCGAAGGCCCCCAGCATCTGCTGGGGGCCTTTGGCGTATCTATGGCTGGTTCGTTCGGTTGTGAGAGCAGCGCTCTTGACTCGGAACATGGTATCGGTGATCATTGGTCGAAATAGAGAGCACTGATCTCGGAGTAGCTATGATCGCCACCGTCTGGTCCACCCTGAACTTCACCCTTGCCTTCGTGCTCGAGTTGGTTGCCGTTGGCGCACTGGCCTATTGGGGCGTCCGTACGGGCCGGAGCCGCACCGCGAAGATCCTCCGGGGTGTGGGTATGGCTGTCGCGGTCGTGGTGTTGTGGGGGATGTTCGCGGCGCCGGAGGCGAGCTTCTCGGTTCCGGTGGCCGCGGTGGCGACCAAGGTGCTGGTCTTCGGTGGAGCGGCGGCTGGGCTCTGGCGGCTGGGGTATCGGAAGGTGGCGGTGCTCTTCCCGCTGGTGGTGATCGCGAACCTGGCGGTGATCCACTTCGGGCATCTGACGATGTGAAAAATCAGGCGACACCAGGGGTGTCGGGTGGATACGGTCGGGCCATGATTTCTTTGCCGGCTCGGTGCCGGCTGCGCGGCCGTATCGAGTAGCCCGGGAGACCTGTCTCCGTCCGGGGGAATCGCGCTGTTCTGTTCCTGATCAGCACGAAGGACTGAAGACCGTGCGTACCAATGTTTCTCGACCCGACCTCACTGTTGTCCGCAATCTGGGGATTCTCGCGCACGTGGACGCGGGGAAGACCACGGTGACCGAGCGGATGCTGTTCCTCACGGGCAGCATCCACAAGCGCGGCGAGGTGCACGACGGGACGACCGTCACCGATTTCGATCCGCAGGAGCGGGATCGGGGGATCACCATCTTCGCGGCGGCGGTGAGCTGTGAGTGGGCCGGGCATCGGTTCACCGTCATCGATACGCCGGGGCATGTGGACTTCTCCGATGAGGTCGAGCGGTCGCTGCGGGTGCTGGACGGCGCTGTCGCGGTGTTCGACGCGGTGGCGGGGGTGGAGCCGCAGAGTGAGTCGGTGTGGCGGCGGGCGGACCGTTATGGGGTGCCGCGGATCGCGTTCGTCAACAAGATGGATCGCGCCGGGGCCGACCTGGGGGCCGTGGTCGACTCGATTCGTGAACGGCTGCACCCGGTTCCCCTGCTGGTGCAGGTACCGGTGTACTCCGGTGAGGTGTTCACCGGTGTGGTGGACCTGGTTCGGCTGCGTGCGCTCACGTGGGCGGGCGGGTTCGCGGAAGGCGCGATTCCGGACCAGGTGGCGGATGCGGTGACGCAGGCCCGCAAGGCGCTGGAAGAGGCCGTGGCGGAGCGGAATTCGACGGCGCTCGAGGAGTACGTCGAGCACGCCGCGCTCTCCGCGGACACCTTGGCCGCCGCGCTGCGGGAGCTCACGCTCTCCGGTGAGGTGGTTCCTGTGCTGTGCGGTGCGGCGTACCGCGATACCGGGATCGAGCCGCTGCTCGACGCCGTGGCCGCCTATCTGCCGTCGCCGCTGGATCGGCCCGCGGTGGGCGGCGGCGCGGCGGTCCGGGCCGCGGATCCGGCGGAACCGCTGGCGGCGCTGGCGTTCAAGGTGCATGCCACGCCGACGGGGCGGCTGACGTTCGTCCGGGTCTATTCGGGTGTCCTCCGCAAGGGGGACACCGTGCTGGACGCGGGCAGCGGTCGGCGCGAGCGGGTTTCGCGCATCCTGCGGGTGCAGGCGGACCGGCACGCGGAGGTGGAGTCCGCGCCCGCGGGCGACATCGTCGCGCTGGTCGGCCCGAAGGCCGTGCGGGTGGGCGCGACGCTGTGCGCTCCGGAGGACCCGGTGCTGCTGGAGCCGCCGGCTCCGACCGAGCCGGTGGTGTCGGTGGCGGTGGAGGCGCGCACCAGCGCTGACATCGAGAAGCTGGCGGTGGCGCTGGCCCGGCTGGCCGAGGAGGATCCGTCGCTGACGGTGCGGACCGATCCGGAGTCGGGGCAGACGCTGCTGGCGGGCCTGGGCGAACTGCACCTGGAGGTCGTGGTGGAGAAGCTGCGCCGCGATCGCGGGCTGAGCGTGACGGTCGGGCGGCCGCAGGTGGCGTACCGGGAGACCGTGGTGCGCGGCGTGCGGGGTTTCACCTACCGGCATGCCAAGCAGGACGGTGGTTCCGGGCAGTGGGCGCACATCGTGTTCGACGTGCGGCCGCTGCGTGAATCCGAGCCCGGGGCCACGGGATTCGAGTTCGAGTCCACGGTGGTGGGCGGCCGGGTTCCGGCGGAGTTCGTGCGCGCGGTCGAGGCCGGGTGCGGGGATGCCCTGGCGGAGGGGCCGCTGGCCGGTCATCCGGTCACGGGTCTGCGGGTCACGCTCACCGACGGCGCGACGCACTCCAAGGATTCGTCGGAGTTGGCGTTCCGCACCGCGGGCCGTCTGGGGCTGCGGGAAGCCTTGCGCGCCAGTGCCATGGCGGTGCTGGAGCCGCTGGTGGAGCTGACCGCCACGGTGCCGGAGGACTATGTCGGGGCGGTGCTCGGTGATCTCGCCGCCCGGCGGGGGCGGGTGACCGGGTCGGTGAACCGCACCGGCACGGTGGTCGTGACGGCCACGGTGCCGCTGGCCGAATTGTTCGGCTACGCAACGCGTTTGCGGAGCCGGACTCAGGGCCGGGGCACGTTCACGGCGCGCCCGCTGGGTTACGCGCCGGTCCCGTAGCGGCCGGATGCCCGGTGGCGGCGGCACCTGGTTGCCGTCGTCACCGGGCCCATCCATCGTGGGTCGGTCGATAGAAAGGGTTGATTGTTGTCGCGACTACGTTTACTGTTGTCGCAACAACATATTTTCCCGATTGGAGACGGCGATGATGTACTCGTTCACCGAGGAGGCCGTGATCACCGGCGACCTGGACCGCGTCTGGGCGGTCGCCACCGATGTCGACCGCTGGTCGGAATGGGACCCGCACGAGGAGAAGTCCCGGATCGACGGCGAGTTCGCGGCCGGGACCAAGGGCTGGGTGAAGCCGAAGGGCGCGCCGGCCGGGCCGTTCACTATCGTGGCCGTGGAGCCGGGGCGGTCGTGGACCAGTGAAGCGGGCATCCCGTTCGGGAAGCTGCGCGGGCACCGCACCTACGTCCCGCTCGGCGACGGCCGGGTGCGGGTGGCCGAGCAGGTCGAGGTGCACGGGCCGATGGGCCCGCTGTTCAAGCTCATCTGGGAGAAGGGCATGCGCGCGGACATGCCGCTCACCTTCGCCGCATTGGAACAGGAGGCACGCCGGCGTGGCTGAACCACGGGGACCGCTCATGAGTCCGGGCTTCTGGCTGCATCACGCCGCCCTGGAGTGGCGGGCGACGCTGGAACGCAATCTGCGTCCGCTCGGGCTCACGCCGACCCAGTTCAACCTGCTCGCCTCGGCGGGCTGGCTGGGTCGATCGGGTGAGTTGCCGACCCAGCAACAGGTGGCGGACATGTCGGGCGCGGACCGGATGATGGCGTCCAAGGTGATTCGCGGCCTGGAGGAGCGCGGGCTGCTGGCGCGGTGCGCCGACCCGGTCGACGCTCGCGCGCTGCGCATCGAACTCACGGCCGAGGGCCGGGAATTGGCGAGCCGGGGCGTGCGGATCGCCGTCGACACCGACGAACAGCTCTTCGGCGTAGCCGGCGACGTACTGCGCGAGCAGCTGAAACCGATTGCCGCGCACCGGCTCCCGAGCTGACGCCGCCGCTTGGCCGGCGCCCATCACGGCGGATCGCGGGAGCGCGGAGTTCGGTGATCCTTCTGCGCGCGCGGAAGCCATCCGAGCCATCGATACGGCTGTACTCGGACGGTCAGCCCTTGACCAGGATGGCCCGGGTATAGAGCAGCGCGAAGCCTTGGCGCTGGACGTTCTGCTGAGATTTGGAGCCGGGCTGCGTGGTGACCACCGCGATGTCGCAGCCGGCCGCGGCTGCCTCGGCGAGGCGGGCCGACAGCAGTGACGATTGCACGCCGTGCCGCCGATGTGTGGGATGGGTTGCTGCGCCGGTGAGTTGGGCGATGCCGCCGGACATACGCAGGCTGGCTCCGCCCGCCACGCCGCCGTCGCGCCGGGCGAGATACCTCTGGACGTCCGCCGCGCCGGTCAGGTCGCGCATGGCGCGGGCGATGATGTCGGCGGGGAATTCCTCGTGGGAGGCCACGCCCTGCGTGTCGGGGTGGGCGAAGCCTTCCGCGACGACATCGAGCCAGGTGTCGAATTCGTCTTCGCCGCTGTGGGTCACCTCGACACCGGGGGCGACGGTCGCGACCGGTGCGCCGCGCAGTTCGCGGCCGAGCACGTTCTCGAACGACACCAGGCGGTAGCCCCGCTCGGTGAGCAGTTCCCCGACGCCGGGGTCGCCGAGTTGTGAGACCTCGGCCTGCACAGGTGTTTTCCGTTCCGCGCAGAGCTGCTCGATCGCGTCGAGTTCCGACGGCTCGGGGATTCCGGCGAATCCGAGTCCGGCGATCTTGTTCAGCGGTGACCCGTCCTCGGCAAAGGACGCCACCCCGCCCGCGATCGGGATCACGAATCCGGCGTCCGGGCCGAGCCGGGTCGCGGCCGCCCCGCTGCCCTTGGCGATCAGCTCGGCTTCGGCCCGCTCGATGCGCTCGGCCAGTTCGGTTCCACAGAACAGCGTTCCCTGATCGCTCGGCATGGGGTCGAGCCTAGGTCGCGGATCGGTGGCCTCGCCTCCGATTTTCGCGGTGCGCGGCGGTCGAGGCGCGGGGCGGGAACCGGCGGGCCGTAGGGTCGGGGCGTGGCTGTTGATGATTCGAGCGGTTCCGCCGGTGGTCTCGTGGTCGGGTTCGACCTGGATATGACGCTGATCGATTCGCGGCCGGGGATCGCCGCGGTGTGGGATGCCGTCGCCGCGCGGACCGGGGTGCCGATCGATTCGGAGCTGGTGGTGTCGCGGCTGGGTCCGCCGCTGGCGCACGAGGCGGCGCAGTGGTTCCCGGAGCACGAGGTACCGGGCGTGGTGGCCATGTACCGGGAGATGTATCCGGAGCTGGCGGTGCACGCGTCGGACCATCTGCCCGGCGTGGTGGACGCGCTGGCGGCGGTGCACCAGGCCGGGGGCCGGGTGCTGGTGATCACCGCGAAGAACGGCCCGCACGCGCAACTGCATCTGAATCATCTGGGGCTGGCGGTCGACGAGCTGGTCGGCGGCGCTTGGGCGGAGGAGAAGGGGGAGGTGCTGCTGGAGCGCGGCGCCTCGATCTATGTGGGTGATCATCTCGGCGATGTGCGCGCGGCCAAGGTGGCGGACGCGACCTCGGTGGCGGTGACCACCGGGCCCTACACGGCCGAGGAGTTGTCGGCGGCGGGCGCGGATGTGGTGCTGCGCGATCTGACCGAGTTCCCGGCCTGGCTGGCAGCGCATCTGACGTAGGGGCGAGCGGCGGCGTCCGCGGGGGCGATGCCGCCGAGGGGGCAATTCGTGGGGGCGACAGGAGATTTCCCGGCGGCGGGGCCGGGTGGCGTTTGGCATCAGGGTGATTCGAACGGTGTCGGCCGCCGGTTGTCACGGCTACCTTTCTGGACACGGTCACGAGTATCAGCGTTTTTCGAGCCCCGGCTGGCTGATCGGCAACCCTCGCGTGGGCGGTGGGGTGCCCCGGGTGACGACCAGGCGCTGCCCGACCGGGTGGCGCAAGCGCCAGGACCGCGCATTCCTCTGTCGCGGTCGTGTCCCCCTGCCCGGCGGTGTGCCGGTGCGCGAATGTAGAGGTAGCTATGAGCAGGATCTTGTCCCGGTCGCGTGGTTTCCGGGTGGCGGTGGGTGTCGGGGCGGCGGCCCTGGTCGCGAGTCTGGCGGCGGCCTGCGGTAGCGACTCGTCCGGAAGCAGTTCCGACACGGTGTATTTCGGTGTCTCCGGGCCCAAGACGGGCAATTCCGCCGAGTACGGGCGGCTCTGGCAGCAGGGGTTCGATCTGGCGCTGGACGAGATCAATGCCGCGGGCGGGATCAATGGCAAGAAGGTGGCGCTGAAGTGGGAGGATTCGCAGTCGGATCCGAAGCAGACGGTGCCGATCGCGACCAAGTTCGTGGGTGATCAGTCGATCATCGCGGAGCTGGGGGACTTCTCCTCGCCCGCGTCGATCGCGGCGTCTCCGGTGTACAACCGGGGCAAGCTGGTGCAGTACGGGTTCACCAACTCCGCGGTGGATTTCACCAAGGCGGGGGACTATTCGTGGAGTCCGTCCATCACCTTGGACGTGTACATGGAGCGCAACGCCGAATGGGTGCGCTCCAAGGCGAAGAAGGTTTCGGTCGTCTACCTCGAAACCGACTGGGGTAAGCAGGCTTTCAAGTTCTTCGAACAGTTCGCCAAGGAGAAGGGCATCGAGATCGCCTATTCCTCGGCGATCCTGCCGGATTCGCAGGACTTCCGGCCGGTGCTGATCAAGGGCCGCGACGCCAACCCGGATGCCTTCGTGCACCTGGGATATGGACCGGACGGGGCGCTGGTGGTCAAGCAGCTGCGGGACGTCGGGTTCACCGGGCAGTTCTTCGGCGGGCAGAACACGCCGCAGTTCATCGACCTGGCGGGCGCGGCGGCCGAGGGCGACATCGTGAACGGCGTGTTCACGCCCTCGGATCCGAGTCCGAAGGTGCAGAACTTCGTCACCAAGTTCCGGGCCAAGTTCAACACCGATCCGGGCGATTTCAATGTGTACGCCTATGACGCCCTGAACGCGGTGGTGAAGGCGGCCAAGGCGGGCGGTGCGACCCGGGAGGGTGTGCTGAAGGGGCTGCGCGAGGTCAAGGACTTCGACGGAATCGGCTTGGGCACCTTCGCCTTCGATCAGCAGACGCGCCGCCCCAGCGGGGTCAAGCCGATCGAGCTGATTCTGCAGAACGGCAAGTTCGTGCCCGTCGGAAGCAAGAAGTAGATGTTCGACACGCTCATCGCGGGTCTGGTCCACGGCAACGCGTACGCGCTGATCGCCGTGGGCATCACCCTGATCTTCGGGGTCAGCAATGTCATCAATTTCGCGCACGGCTCGATCTTCGCGTTCGGTTCGGTGCTGGGCTGGTGGCTGATCGCCCAGCACGGGGTGCCGTGGTGGGCCGCGCTGGTCGTGGTGGTGGCGGTGACGGCGCTGGTCGGAGTGGCCATCGACGTGCTGGCGGTGCGGCCGTTGCGCCGGGCCCCGGCCATCGCGGCGCTGCTGGCGACGGTGGCGGTGGGGCTCATCATCGAGAACGTGGTGGCCCTGGTGTTCGGGCCGGACACCCGGCCCTTCCCGCAGGTGCTGTCCACCAACAACTTTCAGGTGGGCGGGGTGCGGTTCGGCACCTCGGACGTGGTCATGTTCGCCATCACCCTGCTGGTTATGGGCGGGCTGTGGGCGTTCCTGCGGTTCAGCCGGCACGGGCTGGCGATCCGCGCGACCGCGCAGGATCCGGATGCCGCCGCGCAGATGGGGATCGGGGTCGGGCGGGTGCAGTCGCTGGCCTTCGCCATCGCCTCCGGGCTGGGCGGGCTGGCGGGCATCTTCGTCGGCCTCTACAACTCGAATATCTCGCCCACCAGCGGCGGCGTGGTCGGCATGACCGGGTTCGTGGCGGCCACCATCGGCGGGCTCGGGTCGATTCCGGGCGCGGTGCTCGGCGGCTTCGTGCTCGGCTTGGTGGAGGCGTTCGGCATCTACTGGTTCGGGGACGGCTATCGGGATCTGATCACGTTCGGACTGCTGGTGATCTTCCTGGTGCTGCGGCCCGGCGGGCTGCTGGCCCGGCCGCCCGCCATCGAATCCGAGCCCATGACCGGGACGTTCCTGGGCTCGGGCCGGGAGTTGCGAGTGCGCTGGTGGCACGCGCTGCTCGCGTTCGGGGTCGCCGGCGTGGCGATTCCGTTGGTCGCCGACGACTACGGCATCTCGGTGGGCACCCAGATCCTGGCGTACGCGATCATCGCGGTGTCGATGACGCTGGTGGCCGGGTCGGCCGGGCAGCTGGCCATCGGGCAGGCCGGGCCGATCGCGATCGGCGCGTACACCTCGGCGGTGCTGACCGTGTCGCACGGCTGGGCGTTCCTGCCCGCCATCGTGGCGGCGGGCGTGGTGGCGGCCGTGGTGTCCTCGGTGCTGGCCGCGCCGCTGTGGCGGCTGGGCGGGCATTACGTGGCGATCGCGACACTGGGCATCGGCATCGTCACGGTGGCGATCATCCGCAACTGGGAATCGGTGACGCGCGGCAGTTACGGCATCTTCGGGATTCCCGCGCCCAGCGTGTTCGGCTTCGAATTCACCACGCACACCGATATTTTCCGGCTGGAGCTGGTGGTGCTGGCCGCGGTGGTGGCGCTGATCGTCGGCGTGCAGCGGTCCCGGCTGGGGATCGCGATCCGGGCCATCGGGGCCGACGAGGTGGCGGCGCGGTCGGCGGGGGTGCCGGTGCGCGACTACAAGGCGCTGGCGTTCGCCATCGCGGCGTTCTGCTCCGGGATCGGTGGCGCGCTGCTGGCGCACCAGTACTCCTATATCGATCCGACCGTGTTCAACCTGCCGATGTCGCTGCTGGTGGTGACCATCCTGGTGCTCGGCGGCACCGCCTCGCCGTACGGCGCGGTGCTGGGCGCGGTGGTGCTGATCGGGGTGCCGGAGCTGCTGCGGCTGGCGCCGTCCTGGCGAATCGTGTTGTACGGCTTGGTGTTGTTGCTGGTGGTGCGGTTCCGGCCGCAGGGAATTCTGGTGAGGAGGGATCGTGTCCGCACAAGCGAACCAACCCCGGTCGAGGTCTGAGACCGGCGCCACCGGGCCGGAGGCGGTGCTGACCGTGACCGGGCTGCGGCGCTCGTTCGGCGGGGTGCGCGCGGTGGACGGTGTCGAATTCACCATCGCCCCCGGCGAATTCGTGTCCATCATCGGGCCCAACGGCTCCGGGAAATCGACCACGGTGAATCTGATCTCCGGGGTGCTGAACCCGGATGCCGGGGAAGTCCTGGTGCGCGGCAAGCGGATTCGCCCCGGTCGCCCGGAGGCGGCCGCGGCGGCCGGGATCGCCCGCACCTTCCAGAACGGGCGGGTCTTCGGCACCATGACCGTGCGCGAGAACGTGGACGTGGGGTTGCAGACCACGCTGCGCGCCACCCGCCCGCTGCGGCGGCTCGCGAACATCCCGGTGCTGAAGTGGGTGTCGCTGCTGGCCGAACTGGGTGTGGCGCTGGCGCCGACCCCGGCGGCGCGGGCCGAACGCCGCGAATCGGCGGCCCGCATCGACGCCCAGCTGGACCGCTTCTCCGAGCGCCTGGTTCCGCGCGCCGACCACCCCACCTACACGCTGTCCTACGCCAATCGCCGCCGCACCGAGATCGCGCGGGCGCTGGCCTCCGCGCCGGACCTGCTGCTGCTGGATGAACCCGCCGCGGGCATGAATCAGACCGAGACCGCCGAGATCGGCGCGCAGCTGGCCGAATTGAAGGCGCAGGGGCAGACGGTGCTGCTGGTCGAACACAAGATGGACCTGGTCCACGAGCTCTCCGACCGGGTGCTGGTGCTGGACGAGGGCCGGATCATCGCATCGGGCACGCCCGACGAGGTGCTCTCCGATCCCCGCGTCATCGAGGCGTACCTGGGACGCAGCCGGGCCGGGGGAAAGGTGGCCGTCGATGTCTGAGTTCGACGAGAATGCCACGCCGATCCTGGAATTCGATCGCGTGGTGGTGCACTACGGGGCGTCCCGGGCGCTCGACGAGGTGTCGTTGACCGTCCGCCCCGGCGAGATCGTGTCGCTGCTCGGCGGCAATGCCTCCGGCAAGTCGACCACCATGAAAACCGCTCTGGGACTGCTGCATCCGAGTTCCGGCGCGGTCCGCGTCGACGGCGTCGACGTGAGCGCCACCCCCGCGGCGGCGCGGATCCGGGCCGGGCTGGCCTCGGTGCCGGAGGCGCGGCGCGTGTTCCCGGCCATGACCGTCGAGGAGAACCTGTTCGTCGGCGGCTATATCCGCAAGGAGCGCCGCGCGGTGCTGGCCGCGCGCGCCGCCGAACTGTTCGAGCATTTCCCGCGCCTGGCCGAGCGCCGCCTGCAGCGGGCGGGCACGCTGTCGGGCGGTGAGCAGCAGATGCTGGCCTTCGCCCGCGCGCTCATGAGTAAACCCCGGCTGATCTGCATGGACGAGCCGACAATGGGACTGTCGCCGTTGTTCGTGGATCGGGTGCTGTCGGAGATCGCCCGGCTCAATCGGGAACTGGGCCTGGCCATCCTGATCGTGGAACAGCAGGCGGAGCTGGCCCTGAGCATCGCCCACACCGCCAATGTGCTGCGCACCGGGCGGATCGTGCTGCACGGCCCGGCCGCGGACCTGGTCGGCGACCCGGCCGTCCGCGATGCCTACCTAGGAAAGGTGACGACATGACCGCGCGACGCCTGGGCTTCTTCACCCGCCTGGTCCGCACCGACTCGGCCGAGGACGCCGCCACGGTGTACCGGCAGGCCCTGGACCAGATCGAACTGGCCGAGCGGCTGGGCTACGACACCGCCTGGGTGGCGCAGCATCACCTGGATCCGGCGGAGGGCGGGCTGCCGTCACCGTTCGTGTTCCTGGCGCACGCGGCCGCCCGGTTCCCGCGGATCCGGGTGGGGACCGCCATCGTGACGCTGGCGCTGGAGGATCCGATCCGGGTCGCCGAGGACGCGGCGGTGCTGGACGAGCTGTCGGGCGGCCGGCTGGAACTCGGCTTCGGAGCGGGCGGGTCCCGGCACGCCTTCGAACTGTTCGAGGCGGCCGATCTCGACCGGCAGCGGCTGTACGCGGACAAACTCGCCACGGTCACCGCGGCCTTGGCGGGGGCGCCGTTGATCGGGGATCGGGGGCTGAATCCGCCCGCGCCCGGACTGCGGGATCGGCTGTGGCAGGCCACCTTCTCGGCCGGGGGCGCGGCGCGCGCCGGGCGCTCGGGTGACGGACTGCTGCTGTCGAAGGCGCAGCCGCGGGATCCGGCCGCGCCCGCGGCCACCCTGTGGGAGACCCAGCAGCCGCTGGTCGACGCCTATCTCGATGCGCTGCCGCCGGGTACGGAACCGCGAATCGGCGCGTCCCGAGGCGTTTTCGTGGCCGACGACCACGCCGAGGCCCGGGCTCTGGCCGAGCGCGGCGCGGCCCGGTTCCTGGATCAGCTGGGCCGCAATGGCGGGCCGGAGGTGGCCGACTCGGTCGCCGAGGTGCTGCGCGACATCTACTTCGGCACGCCCGACGAGGTGGCGGAGCAGCTCGCCGCCGACGCGGCGCTGCGGCACGCCACCGACTTCATCGTGCAGGTCCACCCGGTCGATCCGGGCCATGCCGCCACCCTGCGCTCCATCGAACTCATCGCCACCAAGGTTGCCCCGCAACTGGGTTGGCGACCCGACGAAAGGACTTCCTCGTGACCGAAGCGACCGCCGCCGTCGAGGTGGCGCCACTCGCGCCGGCCGGATCCGAGGCCGCCGAGTCCGCCGATGTCATCGACGCGGTGCTCGGCCCGCGCGCGGACGCGGTCCGGGCGCTGCGGGCGACACGCCCGGCGGTGATCGCGCATACGCAGGGGGTATACGAGGCGCTGCTGGACGGTC
>NZ_JBSGCY010000178.1:0-11537 GCF_053602115.1 Nocardia sp. NPDC004582
GTCGCGCCCGCGGCCCGCAGCTGCTCCTCGGTGTGCGCGCCGGTGAGCGTGCCCGCGACGATGCGCGCGCCCGCGGCCAGGCCGGTGGCGATATCGCTGGACGTATCGCCCAGCACCGCCACGCGATCCACGGCGTCGATCTCCAGGCGCAGCACCGCGGTGAGCACCATGTCCGGGTAGGGGCGGCCGCGACCGGCGTCGGAGGGCACCAGGGCCAGATCCGCGATGTCGTTCCAGCCCAGCGCGTTCAGCAGCTTGTCCTGCGTCTCGCGGCTGAACCCGGTGGTCAGCGCCACCTTGATGCCGGCGGCCCGCAGGGCGGCGATGGCTTCGGCGGCACCGGGAATCGGGCTCACCCCGGCTGCCTCGGCGAGCTCGGTGTAGGCGGCCTCGAAGGCGCGGTTGGCCTGCTGGGCGCGATCCTCGTCGCCGAGCAGGGTGCGGAAGCACCAGATCTTGGACTGACCCATGGTGTCTTGCACGAACGTCCGCGCGGCCTCGCGCTCCGGGCCCTCGGCGGGGACGCCGACGGCGGTGATGGCCGCCTCGAACGCCTGCTCGACCAGCCCGTCGTCGGCCACGGTGGTGCCCGCCATGTCGAAGACGGCGAGTTCGATCTGCTTGTCGGACACGATGATTCCTTCGCGAGTCGGTTCAGAGGTTGAGCAGGTCGGCGGTCTCTTCGCCGAGCGCGGGGCCCAGCGTCATGCCGCGCCCGCCCGGACCGGTGACGACCCAGACGCCGTCGGCGGCCCGCGCGCGGGTGACGATGGTGCCCGGGTCGATGGACTGGCTGTACACGCCCGCCCAGCGCCGCACGATCGGCGGCAGCTTGCGGCCCAGCAGCTCCTCCATCACGCCGGTGAGGTGCTCGTAGGGTGCCTCGTCGACGTCGAAGGTGAACGGCTCGTCGTATTCGTGGGTGTCGCCGATGGTGAGCCCGCCGTGCAGGCGCTGCACGGCCAGCAGCTGCATCTTGTGCTGGGCGGCCGTGAACGGCTGCGCCTCTTCACGATTCAGGCGATCCAGCTCCGGTCCGGCGAAGGCCGGGTAGTAGCGGAAGCTGTCGCCGTCGGCGATGGCGGTGGTGAGCGGTTCGCCCAGCGGAGCGGTCTGCATCATCTGCAGCCGCACCCGGCGCACCGGGATGTCGCCGACCAGCTCGCGGGTCAGACCGGTGTGCGCCGCGCCCGGGCAGACCAGTACCAGGTCGCCCTCGTGGCGGCGGCCGCGATCGTCGATCACGGTGGTGCCGGTGACGGCGCGGGCCTCGGTGCCGGCGAAGAAGCTGTAGCGCCCGCTCGCCTCCATATAGCGGCGCAGCGCGGGCAGCGCCTGCCGCGACTCGACCGCGGCATCGGTCGAACAGTGCAGGCCCGCAAGGAATTTGCCGCGCAACGCGGGGTTGAGCGCGCGCACCCGCTCCGGGTCGAGCAGTTCGAAGCCGCGTTCGGCGGCCGAGGGGTTCGCCAGGGCGGCCTCGGCGACCGCGAGCTCGTTCGGGCTGCGGACCAGGGTGATGGAGCCCGCGGGCCGGAAGCCCACGCCCGGCACCTTGCCGCCGATCTCCTCCCACAGCTGCCGGGATCGCAGCGTGAGCGCCAGTTCGTTCGCGCTGCGCCCGGACACCCACACCAGACCGAAGTTGCGCACGGTCGCGCCGCGCGCCTCCACCTCGCGTTCGAGGTGGACGACGTCGTGGCCGCGCCCGATGGCGGCGAGAGCGTGGGCGGTGCCGAGGATCCCTCCGCCGATGATGACCAATCGCATGGATGTCATCGTGGGCAATGGTCTAGACCTACGGGTGTTTCGTGTGGAAACGGTAGGTTAATAATTGGTATAGACCAATCATGTGTACGCTGGGGGCATGGAGCCGAGGGAGGTCGCCGGTGTGGAAGACCAGGCGGGGCCGGGCCGTCGGGTGCCCGGAACGGCCGGTGCGGGAACCGATTCCGCGTCCGCCGGGCGCATGCCCAAGTCCTACCGGGTGCGCGCCGAACTGGAGGCGCTGCTCGGCGAGCTCTCCGAAGGCGACCCGGTGCCCTCGGAGCGCGAACTCGCGCTGCGCTGCGGCGTCGCCCGCGAGACCGTGCGCCAGGCCGTGCGGGAACTGCTGGTGGAGGGGCGGATTCGCCGTCAGGGTCGCGGCACCGTGGTCTCGCGCCCGAAGATGGTGCAGCCCTTGTCCTTACGCTCCTACACCGAGGGCGCGATCAAGTTCGGCCGCAAACCGGGCCGTCTGCTGGTCGACTGGTCCGACGTCCCCGCCGATCCGGACACCGCCCACGATCTGGCCGTGAAGCCGGGCACCCCGGTCATGCACCTGGAACGCATCCTGCTCGCCGACGGGGAGCGCATCGGCCTGGAGAGCACCTGGATGCCGTTGCACCGCTTCGCCGTCCTGCGCGAGTTCTACGACCCGCAGACCTCGCTCTACGCCGCCACTCGCGGTATGGGCGTGGTCTACGCGGTCGCCACCGAGCGCATCGAGACGGTGCTGGCCTCCCCACGCGAGGCCGCCCTGCTGGAATGCACGACCGCCCTGCCCATGCTGCTGCTGCACCGCCGCAGCGTGGACGGGGAAGGCGTGCCGATCGAACGCGTGCGCTCGCTGTACCGCGGCGACCGGATCGCCTTCCAGGCCAAGCTCACCGACTACTGAGCCCGCGATCGGCCGGTACCGGGCACGCGATCAGCCCAGCCGCGGAGCCACTTTCGCGCCCAGCAGCTCGATGCTGTGCAGCACCTTCTCGTGCGGCAGCGTGCCGACGCTGGTGTGCAGCATGAACCGGTCCAGTCCGAGGGTGTCGCGCACGTCGGCGATCTTCTCGGCGACATGGTCGGGTGTGCCCACGAACAGCGACCCGCTCTGCGAGCGCAGCGCGTCGAACTGCTGGCGGGTCATCGGACCCCAGCCGCGCTCGCGCCCGATGCCGGTCATCGCCCGCGCGTAGGACCCGTAGAAATCCTCCACCGCCTGCTCGTCGGTGTCGGCGATGTAGCCGTGCGCGTGCACCGCCACCGGCTGCGGCTCGTGCCCGCCCTCGGCGAGCGCCCGGTGGTAGAGGTCCACCAGCGGCTTGAACCGCGCGGGCTGCCCGCCGATGATGGCGATGGCCAGCGGCAGGCCCAGCAGTCCCGCGCGCACCACGGATTCGGGGCTGCCGCCGACGGCGATCCACACCGGCAGCGGCCGGTGCTCGGTGCGCGGGTAGACGACGGCGTGGTCCAGCGGCGCGCGGAACTTGCCCGACCAGGTGACCGGTTCGTCCTCGCGGATCTTCAGCAGCAGGGCGAGCTTCTCCTCGAAGAGCTCGTCGTAGTCGGACAGGTCGTAGCCGAACAGCGGGAACGATTCGATGAACGAGCCGCGCCCGGCCATCAATTCGGCGCGCCCGTTCGACAGCCCGTCCAGGGTCGCGAAGTCCTGGTAGGCGCGCACCGGGTCCGCGGAGCTGAGCACGGTGACCGCGCTGGTGAGCTGGATGCGCTCGGTGCGCGAGGCGATGGCGGCCAGCACGACCGCGGGGGAGGAGGCGGCGAAGTCCGCGCGGTGATGCTCGCCGACGCCGTACACGTGCAGCCCGGCCCGCTCGGTGGCCACGGCCTCCTCGACCACCTGCCGCAGGCGTTCGCCCGCGGTCGGCACCGGCCCGTCGCCGCCGACGGGATGCGTTTCGGCGAATGTCGTCAGTCCCAGTTCCACGGCCGTTGCCCTTCTCGAGTCTTGTTGCCAAGTCAACTGCCACGATAAACGGACCGTGGTCCGGAAGAATTCCCGCGTGCCCAGGACCTGGGAATCCCACCATTCGGACCGGCAGATAGTCTGGTACCCATGTCTGTGCGCACCCGCAAGCCCCTCGTACCCGGCACGCAGTCGCCCATTCGCGAGGTCCCCAAGAACATCGAACGGCCGGAGTACGTCTGGAAGAAGACGGTCAACGAAGGCCGCGAACCCTGGGTGCAGACCGCGGAGACCATCGACAAGATGCGGATCGCGGGCAAGATCGCCGCACAGGCCCTGGAAGAGGCCGGTAAGGCGGTCGCGCCCGGCGTCACCACCGACGAGCTCGACCGGATCGCCCACGAGTACATGCTCGACCACGGCGCGTACCCGTCGACCCTGGGCTACAAGGGATTTCCCAAATCCTGCTGCACCTCGCTGAACGAGGTCATCTGCCACGGCATCCCCGACTCGACCGTGATCGAGGACGGCGACATCGTCAATATCGACGTCACCGCCTACATCCACGGCGTGCACGGCGACACCAACAAGACCTTCCTCGCCGGTGACGTGGACGAGGAGGTGCGCCTGCTGGTCGAGCGCACCGAGGAGGCCACCAAGCGGGCCATCAAGGCGGTCAAGCCGGGGCGCGCGCTCAATGTGATCGGCCGCGTCATCGAGGCCTACGCCAACCGCTTCGGCTACGGCGTGGTCCGCGACTTCACCGGCCACGGTGTGGGACCCACCTTCCACTCCGGCCTGGTCATCCTGCATTACGACCAGCCCGCCGTGGAGTCGGTCATCGAACCGGGCATGACCTTCACCATCGAACCCATGATCAATCTGGGCGGTATCGACTACGAGATCTGGGACGACGGCTGGACCGTGGTCACCAAGGACCGTAAGTGGACCGCCCAGTTCGAGCACACTCTCGTCGTCACCGACGAGGGCGCAGAGATCCTGACGCTGCCGTGAAAATCGCCATGCCCCAGCGGGGCGTCACCACGCGCGGCATCGGCTCCCGCGGCCCGCGGCGCAAGCCCTCCCGTTTCCTCCCGCCGAACCCCCGGGACGAGGGCCTCGGCGCCCTGCGCGCCACCATGCGCCGCCACGTCGAACTCTCCGCCGGCCGGCCGGTGGACGACGCCGAGAACCAGGACGTCGTCGCCGACACCCGCGACGAGTACGACAACCGCGACGCCTACACCAGCAGCGGCCGCGACCACTACGTCTACCGCCCGCGGGCGGAGTACAGCACGCGGTGAGCGGCATCGGGCGGCGCGAGTGAAGGGCGCGCTGCTGGTCGCCGGGACAACCTCCGACGCGGGCAAAAGCGTTGTGGTGGCGGGACTTTGCCGGATGCTGGCGCGGCGCGGGGTGCGGGTCGCGCCCTTCAAGGCGCAGAACATGTCCAACAACTCCGTCGTCACCCTCGACGGCGGGGAGATCGGGCGGGCGCAGGCGTTGCAGGCGCGGGCCTGCGGGCTCGAACCCAGCGTGCGATTCAATCCGATCCTGCTCAAACCGGGCAGTGACCGGCGGTCGCAGCTGGTGGTGCGCGGCCAGGCCGTCGACACCGTGGGGGCCAAGGACTATTTCCGGCATCGGCGGGAACTGCGGGCCGTCGTCGCCGCGGAATTGGCTGCACTGCGTGACGAATTCGATGTGGTGATCTGCGAGGGCGCGGGGTCGCCCGCCGAGATCAATTTGCGGGCAACCGATCTCGCGAACATGGGATTGGCGCGGGCCGCTGACCTGCCGGTGGTGCTGGTCGGCGACATCGATCGCGGCGGCGTGCTGGCCCACCTGTTCGGGACGGTCGCCATTCTGGAACCCGAAGACCAGCAACTGATCTCGGGATTCATCATCAACAAGTTCCGCGGCGACGTGGACCTGCTGCGGCCCGGCCTGGACCAGCTCACCGCGCTCACCGGCAGGCCGACGCTCGGGGTCATCCCGTTCGCCGAGGACCTGTGGATCGACGCCGAGGACTCCCTCGGCACCGTCGCCGACGCGCCCGTGGGCCGCTCCCGCCCGCCGCTGGGCCGGGACTGGCTGACCGTGGCCGCGATCCGCCTGCCGCGCATCTCCAACTCCACCGACGTCGAGGCCCTGGCCTGCGAGCCCGGCGTCTCGGTGCGCTGGGTCAGCGACCCGTCCCGGCTCGCCGGGGCCGATCTGGTGGTGATCCCCGGCAGCAAATCCACCGTCAGCGACCTGGAGTGGTTGCGCCGCACCGGAATCGCCGACGCCCTCACCGCCCGTGCGGGCGCGGGCGGCCCGATTCTCGGCATCTGCGGCGGCTACCAGATGCTGGCCCGCACCATCGTCGACCGCGTCGAGTCCGGCGCGGGCGTCGTCGCGGGCCTGGGCCTGCTGGACCTGGACATCGAGTTCGCGGATCCGAAGGTGCTGCGCCGCTCCGGCGGCCGGGTCCTGGATCACGCCGGTGACGGTGATCTCCCGGTGCACGGCTATGAGATCCACCACGGCCGCGTCACCCGCACCGCCGACCGCCCCTGGTTCGAGCTCGACGGCGCCGCGGAAGGCAGTGTGCGCGAATCGGTGTGGGGCACCCACCTGCACGGCGCGTTGGCGGCGGACGAGTTTCGCCGCGCCTGGCTGCGCGAGCTCGCCGAACGTGCCGGTCGCGCGGATTTCGTTGTCGCCGAGGATGTCTCGGTCGAGCAGGTCCGCTCGTCGCAGCTCGATCTGCTGGCGGACCTGATGGAGAAGCACCTCGACCTCGACGCGCTCGAGCGGCTGATCGAGGCGGGAGCGCCCCCGGATCTGCCGACCCTGACCGTGGGGAAGTGACCCCGGTCGCAGTCATCCGACCGACTCGCGGTGGGCCTTCACACCGCTTCTGTATCGTGATCGACCATGGAATCTCGGCGGATCACGGTCGGTGACCGCGAGTGGGCGGTGCGAGTCGGCGGACCCGACACCCGGCACCACGTCCTGCTGCTGCCCGATGCGGGTGATCCGGCCGATGTTTACGACCAGGTCTGCGAACGGCTGCAGACCTCGGACCTGCACACCATCGCCCTCGAGTCGATCGACGGCCTGGACGCCGCCACGGTGTTCACCATCCTCGACGAGCTGAAGGTCCCGTGGGCCAACCTGGTCGGCAGCGGCGCCGGCGCGGACCTGGCCTGGGAGCTGGCCGCGCGCGGCTTCGGCCGCTTCATGAGCCTCATCGTGGCCGGCGGCGGCCACCCGGCCGCCCCGGGCGTCGACGGCGCCGTGCGCGACGCCGCCTGCCCGCCGGTGGAGATCCCCACCACCCTGCTGGCCACCAAGCCCTTCCCGCGCGAGGTGGCCGAGGGCTCGGCCCGGTTCGTCTACGGCGAATTCCGGCTGGTCCCCATGGATGTCACCGCCGTGCCCGCCGAAGCGGGCCACGAACTGGCCACCGAGGTCGTGCTACGCACCAGCCTCTGGTGAGTTGGCCCACTTCAGCCAGGAATCCAGTTCCCGCAAGGCCTCGGTGCGCGGCCGCTCCGACGACAGGAACACGTCGTGCCGCGCGCCCTCGATCGGCACGATATTGGTGCGCGTGCCCAGGCAGCCCGACCAGCGCTGGATCTGCCGCACATCGAGCACCACGTCCGACACGTCGGCGGCGGGGCCGTAGTTGCGCATGAACTTGGTGACCTTGGAGCGCAGGATCAGCGCGGGCACCCCGATGTCGAGGCCCTTGTGCAGCCGCAGGTGCCCGCGCCGGATGGCGCGCAGCCAGCCCGCGTGAACGGGGAAGCCGCTCAACGGTTTCCAGTCCAGGTTGTAATCCCACTCACCGGACTGGGTGTGGTGCAGGCTGTCGCCGTAGCTGGTGGACACGCCCAGCGGGATCCGGGCGAAGGCGCGCAACCGGCCCAGGCCCTCCAGCAGCGGCGTGCCCACCGAGCGGTAGTAACCGGGCCCCTGCAGGTCGAACCACGGGCTGTTGAGCACCAACCCGGTGATGCCCTGCTCGCGCACGCCGCCCGCGGCCTCGAGCCGGTTGAGCCACAGCGAGGTGACCAGACCGCCGGTGGAGTGGGCCATGATCAGCACCGGCAGCCCGGTCTCGGTGCGGATCACCTCGAGCGAGCGGTTGAGCTCCTCGTCGTAGAGGGCCAGGTCGCTGACATAGTGCGGGGTCTGCCCGGCCCGCGTGGAACGACCGCATTTGCGTAGGTCGAGCGCATAGAAGGCGTAGCCCTGGGCGGCCAGGTGCTGGGCCAGGTGTTCCTGGAAGAAGTAGTCGGTGAAGCCGTGCACGTACAGCACGGCCGCGGTCGCGGCGGGGGCGTCGGCGGGGGTGTAGCGGACCAGGGTGGCGACGGCGTCGCCCTGCCCGTCGGGGTCGGGGCCCATCGCCAGGGTCAGCTGCTGGTAGTCGGCGCCCAGGACGTCGGGCTGCCAGGCGGTGTTCGAAGACGTGGTGGAAGACGTTTCGCGGGTCACCCGCTCAACATAGACCGCATCGGTTCGATGTCCATTTGGGAGGGATCTCTCACATTCGGGGATTTCGAAGCGGGATTCGGGAATGGTCAGGGGCAGAATTGAGTCCAAGTGAACGACGGGTAACCTAACCCCACCTGGTGACCCAAAAAAGACAAGGAAGTCGATCCCCGCCGTGTCGAACGCTGCCACGATTGAAAAGACCGATGTAGTACTCATCGGTGCCGGCATCATGAGTGCCACCCTCGGTGCCCTTCTTCGCCAGGTGCAGCCGGATTGGTCGATCACCATCTTCGAGCGCCTCGAGGCCGCGGCCGCCGAGAGCAGCGACCCGTGGAACAACGCCGGCACCGGCCACTCGGCCCTGTGCGAGCTGAACTACACCCCGCGCAATGCCGACGGGTCGGTGGAGATCGCCAAGGCCATCGACATCAACGAGCGCTTCCAGGTCTCGCGCCAGTTCTGGTCCTACGCGGTCGAGAACGGTGTGCTGGCCAACCCGTCGAACTTCATCAACCCCATCCCGCACGTGAGCTTCACCCACGGCGCGGACGGCGTCGAATACCTGCGCAAGCGCCACGAGGCGCTGTCGCGGCATCCGCTGTTCGAGGGCATGGAGTTCATCGACGACGCCGACGAGTTCGCGCGGCGACTACCGCTGATGTCCAAGGGTCGCGACTTCTCCGACCCGGTCGGCCTGAACTGGACCGACTCCGGCACCGATATCGACTTCGGTGAGCTCACCAAGGAACTGCTGGCCTACCTGGGCGCGTCCGGCGCGGACATCGCGTTCGGCCACGAGGTGGCCAACCTCACCAAGCAGTCCGACGGCTCCTGGCTGGTCAAGGTGCGCAACCTGCGCAGCAACAAGGTGCGCGTCATCAACGCCAAGTTCGTGTTCGTGGGCGCGGGCGGCGGCGCGCTGCCGCTGCTGCAGAAGTCGGGCATCAAGGAGATCCGCGGTTTCGGCGGCTTCCCGGTGTCGGGCCTGTTCCTGCGCTGCACCAACCCGAACCTGGTGGCCCAGCACGAGGCCAAGGTGTACGGCCAGGCCTCGGTCGGCGCGCCGCCGATGTCGGTGCCGCACTTGGACACTCGCGTCATCAACGGGGAGAAGGGCCTGCTGTTCGGCCCGTACGCCGGCTGGACGCCGAAGTTCCTCAAGGACGGCAAGCTGACCGACCTGATCAAGTCGGTGAAGCCGAACAATCTGTTCTCCATGCTGGGCGTCGGCGTCACCGAGATGGGCCTGGTCAACTACCTGGTCGGGGAGCTGCTCAACTCGCAGAACGACCGGATCGGCTCGATGGAGGAGTTCATCCCGCGCGCCGACGGCGACGACTGGGAGCTGATCATCGCCGGTCAGCGCGTGCAGGTCATCCGCCGCAAGGGCGCGGGCGGCGTGCTGGAGCTCGGTACCGCGGTCGTCGCGGCCGAGGACGGCACCATCGCCGGTCTGCTCGGCGCGTCCCCGGGCGCGTCCACCTGTGTGAGCGCCATGCTCGACGTGATGAAGAAGTGCTTCCCGCGCGAATTCTCCACGTGGGAGCCGAAACTGAAGGAAATGGTGCCGTCGCTGGGCGTGAAGCTCTCCGAGAACCAGGCCCTGTTCAGCGAGGTGTGGGACTGGTCCATCAAGGCCCTGCAGCTGAACGTCGCCAACACGCCGGAGCCCGCGGGTATCGCTTCTCACGCGTAGATGTGATAGCAAGACGCGATGATGTCAACGGTTGCTCTCAAACGGTCGTGGTCCCAAGACCTGGACACCGCGACGCTGTACAAGCTGTTGAAACTTCGCGTGGAGGTTTTCGTCGTCGAGCAGAAGTGCGCCTACCCGGAACTGGACGGGTTCGATCTATTGCCGGAGACCCGCCACTTCTGGCTCGACGACGAGGGTGAGACCATCTGCACCCTCCGTCTCATGGAGGAGCACGAGGAGGGCGTCAAGTCCTTCCGCATCGGCCGCCTCTGCACCGCCCCCGAGGCTCGCGGCCACGGTTACACCACCCGCCTGCTGCAGGCCGCCCTGGCCGAAGCCGGTTCGGCGACAGTCCGCCTGAACGCCCAGACCTACCTCCTCGACATGTACACCAAACACGGCTTCAAGGTCGACGGCCCGGAGTACATCGAAGACGGCATCCCCCACATCCCCATGCGCCGCGGCTGACCCCGCCCCCGCACCCCTTTCGCGCCCGCTGTGAAACCCACAGCGGGCGCGGTCATTTCGCCCGCCGAGTGGCACATCCTGGAGGCCGAATCGGGCAAATCTCCTCCAGGATGCGCCACTCGGCGAACGGGGGTGGGGTACCCCGCGTGGGGAAGTGTGGCTCGACGGTACTGCGGGTGTGCTCGGGCAGAGCGGTCGCGGGCCGGTGGGCGGCCGTTCGGGGGTGCCGGCGTGAACTCGGGGGTGCGCGGTGCGGCGGGGGGCGACGCGCGGTTGGATGCGTGTGGGGTGGGGGGATGGGGTAGCCGGGGTGGGGAAATGTGCCGCGCTTAGAGTTGGGGGCGTGTCTGTTCCTTCTGTGGCGTACTCCGAGAGTGTTCGTTCGGCCGGTGACGAGGCCGGGTTTCCGTTCTCCGCGGTGGTGGGGCAGGAGCGGCTGCAGCTGGCGTTGATCCTGTGTGCGGTGCATCCCGGGATCGGCGGGGTGCTGGTGCGGGGGGAGAAGGGGACCGCCAAGTCGACCGTGGTGCGCGCGCTCGCGCAGCTGCTGCCTCCAGTGGTCGATGAGTCCGGCGCGCGGCCCGCGCGGTTGGTGGAGTTGCCGGTGGGCGCTACCGAGGATCGCGTGGTCGGGTCGCTGGATCTGGAGCGGGTGCTGCGGGACGGGGAGCAGGCGTTCAAGCCGGGTCTGCTGGCCGCGGCGCATCATGGCGTGCTCTACGTCGACGAAGTGAATCTGCTGCACGACCATCTGGTGGATGTGCTGCTCGACGCGGCCGCCATGGGCCGGGTGCACATCGAGCGCGACGGTGTCTCGCACACCCATCCGGCGCGATTCGTGTTGGTGGGCACCATGAATCCCGAGGAGGGTGAGCTGCGGCCGCAGCTGCTGGATCGCTTCGGCCTGACCGTGGACGTCGTCGCCTCCCGTGACGTGGATACGCGGATGGCCGTGATCCGCCGTCGCCTCGACTACGAGGCCGACCCCGCCGCCTTCGCCGACCGGTACGCGGCCGCGGATCGTGCGGTGGCCGAACGCATTCTGACCGCCCGCGACCACCTCGCCGAGATCAGCCTCGACAATGTCGAGTTGCGCCGCATCGCGGCCCTGTGCGCCGCCTTCGACGTCGACGGCATGCGCGCCGACCTGGTGGTGGCCCGCACCGCCACCGCCCACGCGGCCTGGCGCGGCGCCAC
>NZ_JBSGCY010000179.1:0-11483 GCF_053602115.1 Nocardia sp. NPDC004582
CGGGCGGCCGCCGCCCGCGGGGCCGCCACCGTCCCTGACGAATCGGCGTGCGCCGCGCGCTACCAGAGCGGGTGGAGACGGACGACGGCGGCGCCCTCGGCGACGGCCGCCGCCAGTTCCTCGCGATTGATGGTGCCGTCCGGGTGCAGGCTGATTCCGGCGTACTTCCCGTGGGTCGGGTTGTGCTCGAGGATGATTCGGTACGGCTCGGCCGCCGCGTCCACGTCGGTGATCACCTCCCAGTCGGCGGTGAGTTCGCGGCGTCCCAGCGTGACGCGGACCGGCTCGCCGGGGCGAAGATTGCGCCGCCATTTCGCCGCGGTGCCGATCAGCAGTGTGCCGTCGTGTGCGACGTAGGCGACCGGGTTGGCGTACTCGCGCCCGCTCTTGCGTCCGATCACGGTGATGATGAGCAGCTTTCCGCTGACCACGCGGTGCAGTGGGGAGCGCAGCATCCAGCGCATGACGGCGTCCAGGCGTTCCTGTTTGCGGGTGGCGGCCGGGTTCGGGGTGGTGGTGATGGGCTGGGACATCGCGGAGACCTCCGGTGCGCTATTTACTGAGTGCCTACTCAGAAAATACGACCAGGTACGGCATACTGCAAGGGTCGTGACGGAAAGCGGCGGTCGAAACCGCCGGAGGTGGCAGGAGGCGACATGGCGACCCGCGCCCGAGGGCGGCCGAGCACCGGCGTGCGCGAGGCGGTGATCGCCGCGGCGCAGCGGGTTCTCGCGGAATCCGGGCTGGCCCGGCTGTCCACCAAGGAGATCGCGGCCCGTGCCGGGGTCGCCGAATCGAGCATCTTCTATCACTTCGGTGATCGAATGGGCCTGCTACAGGCGGTGATCCAGGATCGGCTGCGGCCGTTCAAGGACCTGCTGGCCGATACGCCCGTGACCGATCTGCGCACGGACCTCACGGCCCTGCTGGTCACGCTCGAGGAGTTCTTCGTGTCCGCGCTGCCGGTGATGGCCGCGGTGCAGTCGGATGCCGAACTGCGGGCGGTCTACCGGGAACGCAGCCGGGATCTGGATCTGGGCCCGCATCGCGCGGTCGACGGCGTGGTCGCGCACCTGTCGGCCCGGGGTGTCGTGGCCGGGGATCTGCGCACCCCGGCCCTGCTGCTGGTCGGCGCGGCTCATCAGCGCGCACTGCAGCGGCAGCTGAGCCCACCCGACGCGCTGGCCGAATTGCCGAGCCCCGACGCCATTGTCGAGGTGGCTCTGCTGCTCTTCGAGAAAAAGGATTAGCTACTTGGTGCGGGGACGGGAGTGGAAGCCGAGGCCCTCGTCCTGCGCGCCCATCCACGCCGCCTCGTCGTGCTTGGCGTCGGGGACGTAGATGGTCTCCTGCTTCGCGGCCGGAGACTCCGGGGGCGGGGTCTGCTCGAACTCATCGGCATCGATGCTGAGCCGCTCCAGATCGTTCTCCAGCCGGCGGATCGTGCCCGCGTCCCCGTAGTGCGAGCGCAGGGCGCCCACGCACTGGCGGAGCTGGCCCACCGCGTAGCGGAGTTCCGCAATCTCGCTGCGTGTCATCGAAAACCTCCTCGACCCGTGTGACAGACCACACATCGTGATCTACAACACAGTACGTGATCATGCGGGATTCGTCTCGTCCGCGATGGATATTCGCAGCTCCGGGGCCTGTCGCGAGGGCTCGAATTGAGGTCTGACACGTTTCAGATCTACGAATCGGGCCGTCGCCGAGCGGGTTCCGGCTACCCCGCGATGGCGTATTCCGGCCCGCCGTCGGAACCGAAATCCGGCTTCCCGGCGCGCATCGCCGCGGTCGCCCGCGCCACCAGCCCGACCACCGCCGCGGCCACCTCCTCGGCCCGCTCCAGGATCACGCTGTGCCCGGCCCCGTCCAGGCGCACCAGTTCGGCGTCGTCGACCTGGGATGCCAGCACCACCGAATGCGCGAACGGGATCATGATGTCCGCGGACCCGGCCAGCACCAGCACCGGAATCTCGCCCAGCCGGTGCAGGGTCGCGGACTCGTCGAACTGGATCAGCGATTCCAGGAAGCTGGCCATGGTCAGCAGCGAGGTGTCGTTGAGCATGGCCGTCGCCACCGCCAGCATGCGCGGGCTCACCTTCCGGGTGCCCAGGGTGGCGTCGCGCATGATCGGCTCGAAGATCCTGCGGCTCAGGTGCTTCGAGGCCTGCATGGCCCGCGGCGCGCGCTTCACCGCCGCCCGCAGCGAGCTCACCGCCGGCGGGCTGAGCAGCCGCCCCAGCCCCACCCGGGTCACCCCGTTGGCGGCACTGGAGATCAGCCCGACACCCACGATCCGGGTCCCGATCGCGGTCGGGTGCAGCCGCGCGTACGCCAGCACCGTCATCGCGCCCATCGAATGCCCCACCAGCACAACGGGTCCGGTCGGCACCACGGCCCGCAGCACCGCGTCCAGATCCTTGGCCAGCTGCTCGATGGTGTACGTGGACGGGTCCGCGTTGCCCGAATCCCCGTGTCCGCGATGGTCGTAGAACACCATGTGGGTGTCCTCGCCCCAGGTCTCCATCAGATGCCCGCGCATGAACGCCCACGACTCGGCGCGCAGACAGTGTCCGTGCACGAACACCACGGTGACCGGGGCATCGGTGGCGCCGAACTCGCGGACCGCGAGCGGCACCCCGTCATCGGCCGTGACGGTGATGTGGCGGCCGTCGAAATCGGCCGCACGGGAATTGAGCGTGGACATGACGTCCTCCTGAAGAGTGCGCCTTCTTGCCCGGTTGTCGGAATGGATGCCCCCCGCGTTAACCCCCTACACCAGGCGTTATGCACAAGTTGTCCAACTGTCTCCGCTGATCTATACAGCCTGCCGACGGATCCGCCCCCGTCTCGGCAACTTGCACCTCATGGATATCTACTTATATCTAGCAAAAACAATAGAAATGTCTAGATAGTGCACGACTACAGTTGGGCCGGTGACGCGAGACCGCGTGTTCCGGTTCGTCCATGTCACCGGCCACGCCTGCTGGTGGGTCTTCGTCGTCGCGACTCTCTGGCCGGGGACCACCCGCCTCGGCTGGACCAGTGACGGCGAGATGCCACGCCGCTACGCCGACTACCTCCCCTCGGAGGGCTTCTGCGTGACGAGCCCGATCGCGGCGGTGGCCTTCCTGACGCTGATCATCGCCGCCGCCGTCGAGGCCGTGGCCGTCGGCCGCCTCATCCCCGGCCTGATCACCGTCGGCACCCCACTGCTCGCCGCCATCCTGATCTGGTCCGTGATCCCCGGCGCCTGCGGCGGCGGTTCGAACCTCGCCGTGTTCCCGGCCCTGCTGGTCGTCCTGCTCGCCATCGCCATCCGAGAGATCTGGGCCCGAGCCTTCGCCCCACACCCCTCGTCCTGAGAATCTGCCGCTATATAGGCAATTCACTAGACACCGGCAGACTGCTATCGGTTTCGAGCCGGAACCGGCAGGCGGACACCCTGTTTCGGCGTCCGGGTGTCCGCCTTCGCCCGGCCGACTCGGCTAGGTGGCGGCCTCGGCCTTCGTGGACGGCAGGAACGGGCGGATCAGGTTCGGTTCCGTCGACGGGCCGAACTGCCATTCGGCGATCCAGGGGCCGGTGTCCTCGCTCGGGTCCAGGGCGCCGCCTTCGACCCAGCGGTAGCGGCCGTCGAGAATGCCGCGGGTCAGGTCGGTGTCGGCGTCGTCGGTGTTGGACCAGAGGGCGTCGAAGAGGTGCTCGACGCGCAGGCGGGACTGGCGGCAGAACACTTCGGCCAGTTCCTCGGCGGCTTCGCCGTCGGGGCCGCCCGCCACCCGGAGGGACTGGGCGCGGACGCAGGCGGCGGCCATGGCGAACAGCTCGGCGCCGATGTCGACGATGCGGCCCAGGAAGCCCTGCTTGTATTCGAGCTTGGCCTGCCAGCGGGCCATGCCGTACATGAGGGCGCGGGCCTGCTTGCGCGACATGCGTTCGACGTAGCGCATATGGCGTGCGAGGGGGCCGAATTCGCCGTAGCTCACCGGTGCGGTGCCCGCGCCGACCGCCAGTTGCGGGAACCACTTGGCGTAGAAGCCGCTCGCGCCGACCGCCGCCTTGGCCTTGTCCTTGAGTTCGGCGTTGCGGTCCACCAGGGCGCCGGCGGCGGCCATATGGGCATCGGCCATCTCCCGGGCGATGAGCAGGCGCATGATCTCGCTGGAGCCCTCGAAGATGCGGTTGATCCGCAGATCACGCAGCAATTGCTCGGCGGAGACCGCCCTTTCGCCGCGGGCCCGCAATGACGCGGCCGTCTCGTAGCCGCGCCCGCCGCGGATCTGCACCAGCTCGTCGGCGATCTGACAGGCCATCTCCGAGGCCCACAGTTTGGCCAGCGCGGCCTCGATGCGGATGTCGTTGCGGTTCTCGTCGCACATGGTGGCCGACAGGTCCAGCACCGATTCCAGCGCGAAAGTCGTTGCGGCGATGAAGGACAGCTTGGTGCCGACCGCGCCGTGCTCGCCGACCGGGCGACCCCATTGCACCCGGGTGGCCGACCACTCCCGCGCGATCTTCAGCGACCATTTGGCCGCCGCGGTGCACATGGCCGGAATCGCCAGGCGGCCCGCGTTGAGGGTGGTGAGCGCGATCTTGAGCCCGTCCCCCTCACGCCCCACCAGGTTCCGCTTGGGGACCCGCACATCGTGCATGCGGGTGACGCCGTTCTCGATGCCGCGCAGACCCATGAACCCGTTGCGCCGTTCCACGGTGATGCCCGGGCTGTCGGCCTCCACGATGAACGCGGAGATGCCGCCGCGGTGCCCCTCGCTCTTGGGCACCCGCGCCATCACCACCAGCAGTTCGGCGACCACGCCGTTGGTGGTCCACAGCTTCACGCCGTTGAGCTCGTAGGCCTCGCCGTCGGCGGTCGGGGTGGCGGTGGAGGCCATGCGCGCCGGATCGGAGCCGACATCGGGTTCGGTGAGCAGGAACGCGCTGACCGCGCCTTTGGCGCAGCGCGGCAGGAACTCTCGCTTCTGCTCCGGGGTGCCCGCCAGCTTGAGCGGTTCGGGCACGCCGATCGACTGGTGCGCCGAGAGCAGCACGCCGAGGCTGGCGTGCGCGGAGCCGACCAGCATGAGCGCCCGGTTGTAGCCGACCTGCGAGAGGCCGATCCCGCCGTATTCCTCGGGAATCTTGAGCCCGAAGCAGCCGAGTTCGGCCAGCCCGCGCACGTATTCGTCGGGGATGCGGCCCTCGGCCTCGATGCGCAGGCCGTCGATGGTCTCGCAGAACGCGCGCAGCCGGGTCAGGTAGGCCTCGATCTTGGCCTCGTCGGCGGCGCTGGGGCGGGGGAAGGGATGGATGAGGTCGAGCCGGAATCGGCCGAGGAACATCTCCTTGGCGAACGATGGCTTGGCCCAGGTGGTTTCGCGGGATTCCTCGACCAGTGCCCGGGCCTGTTCTTCGGTGGCGTCGACTTTGGCGACAGTCGCCATGATGTCCTCCTCGACCGTGATGAGAATCACATTCGAGTGTAGGAGTCTTTGTTACCCGCCGGTAGGGCCTGGCAAAGATCAAGAACGCCGGTCACGCGACGATCTTGATTGAGCGGCTATTCGATAGCTATTGCACGCCCCGCAGGTATCGGCCGAAATGCGGGACCGTGAAACCGATCGTCCCGCGCTCCGCGGAGTAGATCAGCCCCTTCTTGATCAGCCCGTCGCGCGCCGGGGACAGCGACGCCGGCTTGCGGCCCAGCTCGTTCGCGACCGCGGAGGTGGCGACCGGGCCGTCGTCGCCGGACAGATCGGCCATGGCGCGCATGTACTCTCGCTCCGCCGGGGTCGCTCGCTCGTAGCGGGAGCCGAAGAAACCGACCGCCAATTCTTCTTCCGCGGCCGGTGCCGCCACCGCCACATCCTCGGCCGAGATCGGACTGCGCGCCGCCGCGTCCCACGCCGCCTTCCCGTACGCCTGCACGAAATACGGGTACCCGTCGGCCTTCTTGTAGAGCGTGTCCAGCGCCTCCGCCGAGTACGCCACGTTCTCCCGCTCGGCGGGCGCGATCAGCGCCTGATCCGCCGACTCCCGATCCAGCCGATCGATCCGGTGATAGGAGAACAACCGCTCGGAGTAGCTCTTGGACGCGGTCAGCACCGCGGGCAGATGCGGCAGCCCCGCCCCGACCACGATCAAAGGCGCGGCGTCCTGGCTCAATTCGTGGCAGGCCCCGCAGATGGCCGAGATGTCGGCGGCCCCGAGATCCTGCATCTCGTCGATGAACACCGCGATCCCGACGCCGTGATCGCGCACCAGCGCCGCCGCCTCCATGAGCAGCTCGACGAGGTCGATCTCGATGTCCCCGGAATCGGCGCGCCCGGTCACCGCGGGCACGTCGATGCCCGGGTTCCAGCGCTCCCGCATGCCCTTGTCGGCGGTGGAGCGCAGCGCGAAAGCCTTGAGAATCCCCAGGAAATCGTCCACCTGCTCCGGATTGCGGTGTCCCACGGCCAGGGAACGCACCGCCATGTGCAGCGCCGAGGCCAGCGGCCGCCGCAGTTCCTGATCCGGTCGCGCCTCCAGCTTCCCGGTGCCCCAGCCGCGGCCGCGGGCGGCGGAGCGAAGCTGATTGAGCAGCACCGTCTTTCCGACCCCGCGCAGTCCGGTGAGCATGACGCTGCGTTCCGGCCTGCCCTTCGCCACCCGCTCCAGCACGATGTCGAAGGCCGCGAGCTGCCGGTCCCGGCCCGCGAGTTCGGGTGGCCGCTGCCCCGCGCCGGGTGCGTAGGGATTCTTGACGGGGTCCATGCGGCCCAACCGTAGCGCGGGAATCACCGATTATCCGGGTATCTACGGCGGGCCCTAGAGACAGCTATCAACCGGCATGCGGCACATGTGCCCGCGGTGTCGCCCGGGGTCTCTACCCTTATGCCTGATTCGTTGGGATCCAGGGCAGGAGGGTTCATGTCGGAAGAAGTCGTACCCCCCACCGTCGCGGAGGTGGTCGAGTCCTGGAACGTCCCCGCCGAGGCGGTTGTCGCCGCGCGCATCCGCAACAACATCCTGGTCGCCATCGAGCGCGGATACGACGATCCGCAGTTGGTGGCCGACCTCGCGGTGGGTCCGCTGGTGATGGCCCTGGGCCAGCTGGAAGTGGACCTCGCCGACGCGCGCCGGCGGATTGCCGAGCTGGAGCGGGCGGCCCAGGCCAAGGGTTGATAACGGCCGGAACGATCACCTATATCGTCTCGTGATCCACGGCTCTTTACACCGAAATGACCGCTTAGCGGGACGTTTTCGGAAACATCGGACATGCCGCCCGTGTCGGGTGGACAACGTGGCGGCCGAGTCGTAATCTTCTCGTGACTTAGCGGAGTCTGTTGCTTCATCGGAGAGGCAGCCCGTGAAGTTACAAGCAGCACGATCGGAGATGCGTCTCAGTGGGTAAGCACAGCTTGCAGCAGGAATCGAAGCTTCCGGCTTCCGTGAAGGGTGCCATCGTGATGGGTGCGATGGCGGCGACGACTACTGGTGTCTTCCCGGCGATCACCGCCACGGCCGCCACCGTCGAGATCCCCGGCATCGGAAACTTCGATGTACCGGACGAATTCGCGCCCCAGGTGCAGTCGTTCAACGAGACCGTCAAGAACGCCGAGACGGCCCTGCAGAACCCGAGCATCGGCGCGCAGGTCGGCGCCCAGCCCGGTACCCCGGCTCCGCAGTTCCAGCTGCCGACCATCTTCAACAAGCCGAGCTCGGTGGGTGACATCGCCCTGCACGCGGCCGAGACCAAGGTCGGCGCCCAGTACTCCTGGGGCGCGACCGGTCCCTACAGCTTCGACTGCTCCGGTCTGGTCCAGTGGGCCTACAAGCAGGCCGGAATCGAGCTGCCCCGCACCAGCTTCGAGCAGTCCAATGTCGGCGCCCCGGTCGCCTTCGACGACCTGCAGCCCGGCGACATCGTCATCACCAACGGCGGCGGCCACGTCGGCATCTACGCCGGCGACGGCAAGCTGCTGAACGCGGTCCAGTCCGGCACCCCGGTCTCCTACACCCCGCTGCACGCCAGCCAGGTGGTCACCGCGCGCCGCGTGAACGCGTGACCGTATCGTCTAGAGCGTGACCCCTGCTCCACTGAGCACTACGGCCCAGGCCCGAGTTGATTCTTGGACCTGGGCCGTCCGCATTTTCAAGACCCGCTCGGCGGCCGCCGCGGCCTGCCGTTCCGGGCATGTCCGGGTGAACGGCGTGCCGGTGAAACCCGCGCACTCGGTGAAGCCCGGTGACGAGATCCGGGTGCGGGTCCATGGGACCGAGCGCATCGTCATCGTCGAGCAGCTCATCACCAAACGGGTGGGCGCGGCCGTGGCCGTGCAGTGCATGATCGACAAGAGTCCGCCTCCGCCCGATCCGCAGCTGGCCGCGCTGATGCCGCGCCGGGATCGCGGTGCGGGACGCCCCACCAAGCGCGAGCGCCGCGAGACCGACAAACTTCTCGGTCGCGAGCTCCCCCGCCTCCCTGGGACTTCAGCGCCCGACTGAGTGCCGTTCCCGGTCCCACCTGCGGTCCGGCGGTTGGGAGCCAACCCGATTCTGGGCGTACCCGGGGGTTACCCTCGCCTCACGAGATCAGTTGTCCCGCTGGGTCTGGGCAGCGCTTCGCGCGCCCCAGGCGGCCGCAGCGATCGTGATGAGCGCCCCGAACATCAGCGCGGCCGGTTCGCCCGGTTTCAGCACATGCAGCTCGGTGCCCACCGTGACCGCCGCGACCGGGACCCCGATCTGCGCCGAGGCGATGGCGCCCAGCGGAACCGGCTGACCCAGCACCCGCATGAGCGTGTGGGCCAGCACCGCGCCCGCCCCGAGCGCCAGGCCGAGCAGGATCAGGTACGGGTGGTCGCCGAATTCGCGCAGGTTCAGCCGCGCACCCAGCCAGACGAAGAATAGGGGCGCGAGGAATCCGTCGCTCAGCGCGAACAGCTGCCGGGCCACCCGGCGCGGTTCGCCGACCGCCGCCACCGCCAGGCCGAGGGCGAACCCCGCCAACATGATCGACACGTGGCCGCGGGTGGCCAGCGCGCCGAGCGCGAACAGCAGTACCAGGCTGACCCGCAATTCGAGGGCGAACTTCCGGTCCTCGGATACCGTGTGCAGCCGGTGCCGGATGCCGGAATCCTCGAGCCAGCGCAGGAAGAAGTAGACGATCACCGCGGCCGCGGCGACCAGCAGCGCGCCGATGGCGGTCCGGCCCGCATTGCGGGTATCGATCACCAGCGGCAACGCGACCACCGCGGCCGCGTCGGCGAGGGCGACCTGAGCGGTCAACTCCAGGACCGGCTTTCCGCCCAGTCCCTGCGAATCGATGATCGGCAGCACGATCGCCGCCGACGACGAGGCGATGAGCACCGCGTAGAGCAGCCCGTGCCCGGTATCGAACCAGGCCGCGATGCCCACCCCCGCGAGCATGGCCAGCACGCCCACCGCCACCGCCCGCACCGCACCGTGCCCGAGCGCCGAACGGATGGCCGCGTCGCGGACCGGCACGTGGGTGCCCGCCACGAACATGACCACCGCGAAGCCGACGTCGGCGAGGAAGGTGAAGGTCGGGTCGGACGGATGCAGCAGGCCGAAGCCGGTGGTGCCGAACACGATCCCGGCCAGCAGCTCACCCAGGATCACCGGCAGATGCCAGGACTGCCGCCACGCCAGCCAGGGTCCGGCCAGGCCGAGCAGGGTGATCAGGGTGAGGGTCTGGAAGTTCACGCCGAGCTCACGGCAGCGAGGCGATCTTCACCGGGATCGCGATGTTCTCGTCGGTGTAGTAGATGGCGCACACCCGGTGGTAGCCGTCCACGATCTGCATGGGCACGTTCTTGCGGAAGTCGCCGCGCACCACCAGGATCGGCGAGAGCGATTTACCGGCCGTGATCTTGGCCAGGTCGCGTCGCACATAGGGGTTGTAGCTGGGCAGGATCTCCAGCCGCGAAGCACGCAGCAGATCCTTGGCCTTCTTGTACGTCACGGGCGCGTCCCGCAACGATCGCACGACCCGCTCGATGACGTCCGGCTCCGCCAGCATCTCGAGGTAGTCCGCGGCGGCCGGGTAGTCGTGCTCGTCCGGCTCCTTCTTCCACTCGACCGTGATCTCGGGATCCGCCATCCAGTCATCATGCCTCAGCCCGCGCCGATCCGGGCTCAGGCCGCGGGCCCGACCTCCCATTCCACGCAGATGACCCGCCGATCCGCCTGCGCGTCCGCGAGTTCCCGCACCGCCTCCGGGCCGCCCGCGCCGGGCGCCGAGGTCAGCAGCACGGTGAAGTCCGTGGGATCGGGGGCGGTCAGTTCCAGCAGATTGGTCGCCGCCACCAGTCGGGTCGCGCCGGAGGCGTGCACCACGCCCCGCACCGCCGCCCCGCATTCGCGAATATCCTGCAGGGCCGTCGCGAGGTCGGCGCGATCGGCGCAGTCGCACCGCATCATCACGATCCGATCCTCCATCCCGGTCAGCCGCGCGGGCAGCGGCCGCGGCGTGCGCGTCAGCACCACCACGTCCCGGGCGCCGGCGGCCAGCAGCCACCGCACCGCGGCCTCCCCCTGCGGCCCCAGCCCGCCCGCGACCACATACGTCCCCTCGGGCCGGATCTCGACCTCCGGGAACACCGGACCGGGCGGATGTCCGTCCGCGGCGAACCCGGGCCGCGGCCAACTGCCCGAATCGCCGGAATCCGGTCTCCGCCACTGCCGTTGCGGCGGCGTGGTCGTGTGCGGACCCAGCGCGGTCCAATCCACGGTCCGCCCTGCCAGATACAGCCGCGCGATCGTGCGCAACAGACTCCCCGCCTCGTCATCCGCCGCCAGCACGGGCCACGCCCCGTCCCGCAGCGCGATCCGCTCCCGCACCGCGGAGGTCAGCACCGAGGTGGGACCGACCTCGAGCACCGTCGAAAAGCCGTCCGCGACAACACCGTCCAACGCCGCGGCGAGCTCGACCGCCTGCGAGACGTTCTCGGCCCAGTAATCGCCGTCCATCCGAAGCGCGCTGTCATCCGGGGTGCCGGGGCGCAGCACGCCGCCGCGGCGGGCGGTCGAATAGAGCGGGCACCATGGGTGCCGGGGTGCGAGATCGGTGAGTTCACCGCGCAATTCGTGGGCGCGGCCGCGGACAATCGGCAGGTGCGGCGGTTCGTGGTCCGACCCGGCGGGTAGGGGGCCGGGGGCGGAGTCGCTGCCGGCGTTGTCGTCTGCGGTCACGGCGTCATCCGTGTCGTTGCGGTCACGCGCCCGGCGGGGCGGGCTGCAGGGCGGCGATGAAGGCTTCCGGGGTGAGCGCGGGCATCTGCGCCACCGCGGCCCGGAACGAATCGACTTGCGCGTTCACGCCTTCCACCACCTGCTCCACCACAGGCGCGGCCTGCGGCACCGCCGCGACGACCTGCTGCCCCGCATCGGCCACCACCTGCTGTACCACCGGCGCGGCCTGCGCAACCGGCTGCTCCAGCACCGGCGCCACCGCCTGCGCGACTGGCGCCACCTGC
>NZ_JBSGCY010000180.1:0-11426 GCF_053602115.1 Nocardia sp. NPDC004582
GCGCCGTCCAACACCGCCCCGCTGGCGGTGGTCCGGCGCGGTGTGACCAGCGGCTGGACCATGATGGCGCGGGGCCTGGGCGCGACGACGCGGGCGGTGAGCCGGGCGGGGGAGATCGAGCACGGGCATCGGCGTGACGGGATCGCGCTGGGCCTGGTGGCTTTCGCGTTCCTGATCGTGGCGGCGGTGTGGCTGTCGGCGGGTGGTCCGGTCGGGCATTGGGTCGATACCGCCGTGCGGGCGGTGTCCGGATCGGCTTCGGCGGCACTGCCGTTCGTGCTGGTGGCGATCGCGGTGATTCTGATGCGCACCGAACCGCAGCCGGAGATCCGGCCGCGCCTGGTGCTGGGCGGGCTGATGGCGGGGCTGCCGATCCTGGGTCTGTGGCATCTGGCCGCGGGTTCCCCGTCGGACGCGCACGGTCGCGCGCATGCCGCCGGCTTCGTCGGTTATGTGGTGGGCGGCCCGCTCTCGCAGGGGCTGTCGGCGTTCCTGGCCGTGCCGTTGCTCATGCTGGCCATCGGCTTCGGCCTGCTGCTGCTGACCGGCACCCAGGTCCGCGACGTGCCCGAACGCCTGCGGGAGATCTTCGGCACCGGCGCGGGCGGCGACGAATACGACCGCTACTCCGATGACCCCTACGATCCGGCCAATTACGACGCGGACGGTTTCCCGCTGCACAGCCCCGAGGTGCGCAAGCGCCGTGGCCGTACGCCGTCGGAGAACTACCCGGCCGACGAGTTCGGCGGTCCGGACGCGGTCACCGAGATCATCGGCGAGCCCCCGTTGCAGGACGCCAAGGAGATCGTCCAGCCCGAGGAGAAGCCGCGGCCCGCCCCGGCGAAAGCCAAGGCCCCCAAGCCCGCTCCCGCGGTGGTCGATCAGACTCCGCCGCCGCCGGAGCAGCTGGAGTTCGTCACCGACCGCGAGGTGGATGGCGATTACACGCTGCCGTCGCTGAACCTGCTCACCGATGGCGATCCGCCGAAGAAGCGCAGCGCGGCGAACGAATCGATGATCGAGGCCATCACCGAGGTGCTGGTGCAGTTCAAGATCGATGCCGCGGTCACCGGTTTCGTGCGCGGCCCGACGGTCACCCGCTACGAGGTGGAGCTCGGCCCGGGTGTGAAGGTCGAGAAGATCACCGCCCTGGCCCGCAACCTCGCCTATGCGGTGGCCACCGAGAATGTGCGTCTGCTGGCCCCGATTCCGGGCAAGTCGGCGGTCGGTATCGAGGTCCCCAACGCCGACCGCGAATTGGTGCGCCTGGCCGACGTTTTGAAGGCCTCCAGCACCCGCAATGATCACCATCCGCTGGTGATCGGCTTGGGCAAGAACATCGAGGGCGAGTTCGTCACCGCGAATCTGGCCAAGATGCCGCACTTGCTGGTGGCCGGTTCCACCGGTTCCGGTAAGTCGAGTTTCGTCAACTCGATGCTGGTCTCGCTGCTGTGCCGCGCCACCCCCGAGGAGGTGCGGATGATCCTCATCGACCCGAAGATGGTGGAACTGACGCCCTACGAGGGCATTCCGCACCTGATCACCCCCATCATCACCCAGCCCAAGAAGGCCGCCGCCGCGCTGGCCTGGCTGGTGGAGGAGATGGAGCAGCGCTATCAGGACATGCAGGCCAGCAAGGTGCGCCACGTCGACGACTTCAACCGGAAGGTGAAGTCGGGCCAGATCACGACTCCGCTGGGCAGTGAAAGGGTGTACCGCCCTTACCCGTACATCCTGGCCATCGTCGACGAGCTCGCCGACCTCATGATGACCGCTCCCCGCGACGTCGAGGACGCCATCGTCCGCATCACCCAGAAGGCCCGTGCCGCGGGCATTCACCTGGTGCTGGCCACCCAGCGCCCCTCGGTGGACGTGGTGACCGGTCTGATCAAGACGAACGTCCCCTCCCGTCTGGCCTTCGCCACCTCGTCGCTGACCGACTCCCGAGTCATCCTCGATCAGCCCGGCGCCGAGAAGCTCATCGGTATGGGTGACGGCCTGTTCCTCCCCATGGGCGCAAGCAAACCGACCCGTCTCCAGGGCGCTTTCATCTCCGACGAGGAGATCGCCGGTGTCGTCGACTTCGCCAAGACCCAGGCCGAACCCGACTACCAGGAGGGCGTCACCGCCGCCAAGGCCGGCGAGAAGAAGGACGTCGACCCCGACATCGGCGACGACCTCGACCTCCTGCTGCAAGCCATCGAGCTGGTGGTCACCTCCCAGTTCGGCTCCACCTCCATGCTCCAGCGCAAACTCCGCGTCGGCTTCGCCAAGGCGGGCCGCCTCATGGATCTGATGGAGACCAGGGGAGTGGTCGGCCCGTCGGAAGGCTCCAAGGCCCGCGACGTCCTCGTCAAGCCCGATGAACTCGACGGCCTGCTGTGGAGCATCCGAGGCGGCGGTGACGAGCCGCCCGGTGCGAATGGCGCTGAGCCCGAGTAGTTCTGAGCGCTTCGCCTCGCATTGAAGCTCCTCCGTGGTGGCCCTAGTCTGAATCCTGTGGCACGCGGGGGAGTTTCATGGCGTCGGAGCTGGACGCGGCGGTGGCGCAGGCCGGAACCGCGGTGGATCGCGGGATTGGGTGTCGGGGTCGCGACGGTCATGCTGCTGGCCGTGCTGGCTCGCGGGATGCCGGACTACTGGCGGAATTTCGAGTTGAACACCGCGGCCGATCTCATCGGTGCGGTGTTCACCATCTTCCTGCTCACCCCGATCATTCAGCGGGTCGGTGAGTCCCGGGTGCGTGAGCATCGCGAGCTGGACTATCGGCGCTTCCTCGACCGCGCGCACCGCAGTGTGAACGCCATCCGGATCGTGGACACCTTCTCGAACATGTTGATCGAGCCGCATTCGGATCGCTTCGGGCAGATCACCCGGGATGCGTTGGCGCGGGGCGTGTCGGTGCGGGTGCTGCTGATCAATCCGTCGACCCTCGCGGCCGAGCAGCGTGACCGGGAACTCGGTGCGGCCGAGGATCTGCAGCGGCAGCTGGCGCTCAATCTGACGTCCTTGCGCGCCCTGCAGCGTGATATCGGCGAGCTCGAGCATCCGGGCCACGGTCCCGGGGCCGACTTCCAGGTGCGGCTCTATTCGTCGGGTCCCGACGTCACCATGTATCGCTCCGACGACAGGTGCCTGATCTCGTTCTATACGATCGACGGCCTCTCCGGTGACTCGCGCCAGCTCGAGGTGTCGGTGCATTCCCCACTCGGCAAGTTCGTCAATGACCGGTTCCACGCGGTCTGGAGCCGGTCGGTTCCGCTGGAATACCTGATCGACGTCACCCTGTCCGACGGCGCCGGTGATCGGCGCAGGTCGCTGGTGAAATCGATTGTGGTGGACGATATTCGGTATTTACAGGGTGCGCGCACGGACAGTTTCCTGAGCCGGGTCGGGATCGAGTCGATCCGGGCGCGGCTCGACGACGGCAGCGACCACGAACTGTCCCGAGTCGTGGATGCGGCGCTGATCGATCGGCTCACCGCGGTGGCGGGCCGGATCTTCCGCGACTCCTCCGACGGTGACTTCCTGCGCATGAACCCGGCGGCCTCGCCCGGGCCGCCTCCCCGCGCCGACGAGACGCCCGAGGATCGCTAGGATCGATGCTCGGTCGCTCGACATCCGTCGGGCCGTGCTGGAGGCATCGGATGTCGCTGGGCACCACGGGGTATGGGTTCCGCGCGATCGGCGCTCGCGAGTTGCCGAGTATCGCCGCCCGCGCCGGGCTCGACGCCGCGCAGGCGCGGGAACTGGCGGCGGTGGCCGAGGTGCTGCCGTTCCGGACGAACCGCTATGTCCTCGACGAGCTCATCGACTGGACCCGCGCGCCCGACGACCCGATCTTCCGGCTGACCATGCCGCATCCGCAGATGCTCGCCGACGATGACCGCGCCGAGATCGCGACCCTGCTCGCCCACGACGCCTCCGCCGCCGACCTCCGCCACACCGCCACCCGCATCCGCAAGGCCATGAACCCGCACCCGGAGGGCCAGCGCACCCTCAATCGCCCCGAGACCGACGGCGAGTCCTTCGACGGGTTGCAGCACAAATACCGCAACACGGTGCTCTACTTCCCACGCAACGGCCAAACTTGTCACGCCTACTGCGCGTACTGCTTCCGCTGGGCGCAGTTCGTCGGCGAGCCGGAGCTGCGCATGGCCGCCGCCGGTCCGGAGGTGCTCATCCGCTATTTGGACCGCCATCCCGAGGTCAGCGATGTCCTGGTCACCGGCGGCGATCCGATGATCATGAGCGCGGACGTCCTGGCCCGGCACCTGGAGCCACTACTGGACCCGCGCCTGGAACAGATCACCTCGATCCGGATCGGCACCAAGGCGCTGGCCTTCTGGCCGCACCGCTTCGTCACCGACCCCGACGCCGATCAACTCCTGGAGCTGCTGAGCCGGATCACCGCGTCCGGACGCCACCTGGCGATCATGGCCCACGTCTCGCACTCCCGGGAACTGGAGACCGACGTGGTGCGCCACGCGATCCGCCGATTACAGGCCACCGGAGCGATGATTCGCTGCCAATCCCCGATCGTGCGCACCGTCAACGACAGCGCCGAAGCCTGGATCACCCTGTGGCGCGACGAGATACGCCTCGGCATGGTCCCGTACTACATGTTCGTGGAACGCGACACCGGCCCGCGCGACCACTTCGCGGTGCCTCTGGCCGCCGCGACCGCGATCTTCGCCGACGCCTACCGCGCGGTCCCCGGCCTGGCCCGCACGGTCCGCGGCCCGGTCATGTCGGCGACCCCCGGCAAGGTCGTCATCGACGGCGTGACCACGATCGCCGACCGCCGAGTCTTCGCCCTGCGGCTACTCCAAGCCCGCGACGAGTCGCTGGTGGGCACCCCGTTCTTCGCGCATTACAGCGAAACGGCCCGCTGGCTCGACGACCTCACCCCCGCGTTCGCGCCCAGGTTCCCCTACGAGCAACCCTGACCCTGGCAGGCGCATGCTCGCCGACATCGTTCGATCCCGGCTGTACCGTTGACCGAGGGGGAGTTCGATCAGACTCCCGTTGTGGGACAAGGCAGCACACTATGGCTGAAGACGGCGAGACGGGCGGTGTCCGCACCATTCGGCCGGCGGTTACCTCGCGGACAGCATTCACCTACACGCACCCCGGATCCAGGCCGAGCGATCGCGCCTTCCGGGCTGGAAAGCTGATCCAGGCCATCGACTCCGCGATCCTGGGTGATCCCTATCGGACCAACCCATTCCGGCTCGCGGGCCTGCCCACCGACGCCGGGGCCGATCGGATTCAGCACCGGGTCACCGAATCGGGGGCGGGCCGGCGGGGCCGTCGAACCACCCGGCCAACCGTCCTGCCGGTGACACCGCAGCCGCCGCCCGCGGCGGTGACAGCCGCACTCGAGAGACTGGGAAACCCCGCCGATCGGCTGATCGCCGAACTGTTCTGGTTCTGGCCCACGGACTACGTGGACCCGGCGACGGACGGGATCGACCGTGCCGGCCGGCTCTGGCTCGAACGGATGCCCACCGACCCGATCGCCGCCCACAACCTCGCAGTCCTCCGGCACATCGAGGCGCTGGAAACACCGCGCGGCGCGCACCCTGAAACCTGGCTCGACGCGCTCACGGCCTGGGACACAGCGATCGCGGCGGCGGAAACCTGGCACTGGCTGGGCGAGCGCGCCGCCCAGCTCGGCCTTCACCGATACCGGCCAGGCTCGGGCGGACTGCGGCAGCTCCGCGAGCAATTGCCCGCGGCGGTACTGCGAATCCACACCAATGTGATCGCCCACGCGATCCCTACCGGCCAGATGGCCACCGCCGAACTGCAATTCGCGGTGCTCGATGAGTTCCGCGCACAGATCGTCATGTATCCGAGCGTGTTCGACTTCACGGACATCGACTTCGCGCGCGACCAATATGCTCGGCAACTGCGGTTGTTCCTGCGGTGCCGGGGCGACCAGGTGCGTCGCGTCGCCGAGGAGCGGCCGAAGGACACGCTCCCGGAGGTTCGGAACCTGTTGGTGGAGGAGGGCAGAGCCCGGGCATACCGGCGTGGGACAGCCATCGAGGATTCGGCGACGGAGCCCGTTGTCGATTCCCGAGTGGTCGGCATCGCGATCGAGTGCGTCGCGGCCTACTACAACGCCACCAAAGACCTGGCCGGCGCGTGTGATGTCCTGAATCTGATGAGGACACTCGCAGTGGGCGAGGCGGGGTTGGCGGACCTCGAGGGGGCGACCCGCGACCTCGAAACGAAGTGGCGGGAATACCTCTGCGAATTCTGCGGCAAACGCCGAGGCGTGGTCGCGGCAGAGCACGTCGTGCGGATGCACCGGGAGCGACTCCCACGCCGGCACGGGGATCCCGAGTTCGAACGGACCGAGATCGTCTTCCCGCGTTGTCGGAGATGCCGCGTCGCGAACCTCCTCGAGGACCCTTGGCTCGCGATAGCGACCCTCATGGCCCTCTCCGGTCTCGGATTGGGAATCAAGGGGCTCATCAGCCTGAACGCCGGCGGTTGGCCCACCCTGGTGACAGGCGTCGCCATATACGTCGCCGCTGTCGCCGGCACGCTCATCCTCGCTTCCATGTCCAACCCGGATCGAGTAGCTGCGGACCCCCGAATTCGGAGGTTGCACCGGGACCGCTGGCGCCTGAGCTGATCAGCCGCGAGATTGTCCGCACACCAAGGTGATCGCCGCCCGTGGCTGCGGCGGCCACGACACCTGGCCACGGATCCACCAGCCACCCCGACGGAATCGGCTCCGGGTGTGGGTGAGTTCACGGGTGCGCACGCGGTGTTGGTGAGTAGCTTCTCGGGTATGGACAATGAGGGACCCAGTCGGACGGCGCTCGTGACCGCCTACGCCCGCGCCTATCATCAAATTGCGGACCGGCCAAGGATTCTCACCGATCCCCTGGCGGCGCGGCTGCTGGGTTTGAGCGCGGATGAGCTGACCGAATTGGTGCGGCCCGCCGAGGATCGTCCCGGTCGAGATGTGGACGCGGGAATGCTGCGGCTGGGTGTCAGTGATCGGCCGCGCCGCTTGTTCTTCGCCGCTCGTTCCCGTTTCGCCGAGGATTGTGTGGCCGAGGCCGTCGCCGCCGGCGTGGGACAGGTCGTGATTCTCGGCGCCGGCCTGGACACCTTCGCCTACCGCAACCCGCACCCGGGCCTGCGGGTGTTCGAGGTCGACCATCCCGCTACCCAAGCATGGAAACGCCAACGCCTAGCCGCATCCGCGATCGACGTGCCCGAGGGGTTGACCTTCGTGCCGGTCGACTTCGAAACCGACGCGCTCGCAACACGATTGGAAGCCGCAGGCTTGGTTCGAACCGATCCGGCCGTATTCATCTGGCTCGGTGTCGTCTTCTATCTGACCCCCGACGCCGCCCGAGCCACCCTCGAATACATCGCCGGTCAATCGGCGCCGGTCGAGGTCATCTTCGACTACCTCCAGGCGCCGAACACCGACAAGGATCGCGCGAACCTGCGGGCCCGCGCCCACCGAGCGGAAGCCGTCGGCGAGCCCTGGCTCAGCTACTTCACGCCGGCCGCCCTCGCCAACCACCTACACGCACTAGCCTTCACCACAGTCGAAGACCACCCCGCCACCGACCTCATCGCCGGATACCTCAACGGCGCCACCGATTTCGACAGCGAACCACCCCAGGCCCTGCACCCGGTCCGCCTACTGCGCGCAAGCCGCTGAGGATTCCCCGACACAGTGCGCGGAGAACTGGCAAACGCCCCAACGCCACGGCCCGAGCATCACCCCAGCCACTCCGAACACCCACCCATGCCCCCGTTTCCAACCAACACACCTAGAACCAAACGCCGAGTGGCACATAGTGGAGGTGAAAAAGGACAAAACCCCTCCAGCATGTGCCACTCGGCGACGAGATACGAACGCGCTGTCATGCCGCGACTCGGGCGTCCGAAACCGGTTGCAGGCCCAACCCGCGAGTGCACGCTCATGCCGAAAGGCGTGCACTCTGGGAAGACCCGCGTTCGCGGACGCGCCCCAGCGAGTCGAGAGCGATCGGCAACACAGCGGCAATCAATTTCCTGGCCCGCCGAAAAGGCGTGTTACGTTCGCTGAACCCGGAGACTTCTGTTCGTTTTGACCGGCTGTGGTAGTTGGCTCTCGCCGGGCGGGCTGCAGCGGTTTCTAGCTTTCCAACTGCAAGTTCGCGTCCCTTCGGCCGCGAGGGACGGGAGTGATGCACCGGTGAGTTCGCCTCGATATCTGCGCACGGGCGCCGTTGCCGCCGCAGTGACCCTAGCCACGGCACTGGCGGTTTCGTCCTGCAGCAGCAACTCTTTGGATTCGGGTGACAGCGACTCGTCGGGCACTTCTTCTCCGGCGGCCGCCGCAGGGCAGGGCCCGGCGCGTAATCCCTATCTGGCCGCGGACAAGTACGCGGTCACCCACCTGGACTCGGGCCAGACCGACACCTTCGACGATCCGGTACCGCGGGGCACCTTCCACATCGATCCGGCGCAGATGCCGCGCGTCACGGTGGGACCGGTCAGCATCATCACCCTGGCCGGCACCGACCCGAAGTATCGGTGGATCTCCTCGTCCGCGGGCGTGCGGTACGTCGACGTCTCCAACGGTGGATTCAAGGAAGTCGCGGGAATGGACGCCCCCGGCATAGCGCCGATCCCCGCGCCGGCCTTGGACGCGGTGCTGAATCAGAACTTCACCGACGTCGCCCAGATCCAGGACGCGGTGAATCAGGACTGGGGCGGGGCGAACTGGACCCGTATCGCCAACGGCGTCTACAGCCTGGTGGACAAGGACAATCGCGTCTACTACACCACCAACGATTCTCAGTTGTACGTGTTCGGGCTCGAGAACAACGACAAGCCCGAAGACGGCATCAAAGTGATCAAACACCTTGACCTGAAACCGTTCCTGGGCACCGGCACCACCGCCACGGGCCTGCCGGAGAACGTGGTCGGAGTGAACCTGACCTACGACGGCCACCTGGTAGTGGCCGCCACCCGTGGGCTGCTGGCCTTCGACCGCACCAACCTCGACGCCGCCCCGCAGCGGGTGCGTTTCGGTGACGACGAGACCGTGTCGAACTCGATGTCCATCGACGAGCACAACGGCGTCTACATCGCCTCGAACAAGATCATGCGCAAGATCGTTTGGACCGGGTCGAAACTCTCGACCGACGAAGCCGACGGCGCGTGGTCCTCGCCCTATGACACCGGTCGCCGGCCGCCGGCGGTGAAGTTCGGCACCGGCACCGGCTCGACCCCCACCCTGATGGGATTCGACGGCAAGTCCGACGAGCTGGTCGTGATCACCGACGGCGCGGACCAGATGCATCTGGTGGCGTTCTGGCGCAACAAGATTCCCGAAGGGTTCCAGCAGAAGCCGGGCGCCAAGTCCAACCGCATCGCCGACCAGGTCCAGGTGACCGCGGGCCTGCCCGATCCGCTGCCGGAGTTCGTGCAATCCGAACAGTCGGTCGTGGTCAACGGGTACGGCGCGTTCGTGGTCCAGAACATCGGTAGCGGCGGCGAACCCGACCGGCTTATCGACGTCCTCGCCAACGGCCCGGTCGATCCCCCGCCGCACGGCATGCAACGCTTCCAGTGGGACCCCGCCGGACACCGCTGGAACTCGGTGTGGGCACGTGGCGATGTCGCCTCGACCTCCATGGTCCCAGCCATCTCCAGCACCACCGGGATGGTGTTCGTCAACGGCTATAGCAAAGCCGACGGCTGGGAAGTCACCGGCCTGGACTGGACGACCGGAGAAACCGTGCACCGCACCATCTTCGGCCAATCCAACCTCGGCAACGGCGCCTACGCCATCATCGAAGGTCTCCCCAACGGCGACCTGCTGTTCAACAGCATCGGCGGACCTTTCCGCGCCAAGATTGCCAAGTAAAACCCCGCAACACTCACCCGACGGCCTGCTCCGATCCCACCGGGGCAGGCCGTCGCGCGTCAGCCCGGGGCGGAGCGGTAGTCGGCCCCACTGCCGCTATGGTTGCTGGAAATGAACCGGGCTGCCACCGCCGCTGAACTCAGCCCACCGCCGGGCCGAAGGAGGCCACACCGTGCTGCATCTGCGCATCGTTTCTCCGAGTGGGCGGAGCGGCGACGTTCTGCGCATCCTGGTCGAGGAACCCGGCGCCACCCATGTGACGCTCGCGCGCGGTGAGGCCGTGGATCCGCCCGGCGATGTGATCGAAGCCGATCTCGCGCGTGGCTCCGTCAATGCCGTGATCTCCGCGCTGAGCGCTCTGGATCTTGCTCGGACGGGCAGTATTTCGTTCGCGCCGACGGGAACCATGCTGTCCAGTTCAGGGCGACGGGCCGATGCCGCAGCACCCCGACCACCGGACCAGGCAGTGGTGTGGGAGCAGTTGCTCGAGCAGTCGCGTAAAGGGGCCCGCTTCACGCCCACCTTCCTCGCGCTCCTGACGATCGCGATCCTCCTGTCGGCGGTCGGAGTGACGACAGCGTCGCCACTCACCCTGGTCGGCGCGATGGTGGTCGGGCCCGAATTCCGGCCGCTGGCAGCGCTTTCGGTGGGGCTGGTACGCCGCGACGCACGGCTGGTGCGAGCCTCGGTACGCACCCTTGCCATTTCGTTCCCGGCCGCGATGGCGATCACCGTGCTGGCCACGCTGCTGTGGGTCCGCCTCGGTTGGATCGGGGTCGGCAACGTCGAGAGCGCCCACGCCTTCGACTTCATCTACCAGGTCGGGCCGTTCTCCTTGGTGGTCGCCCTGCTGGCGGGGATTGCGGGGATGCTGGCCGTGGTCACTTCCGCCTCCGCCGTGCTGGTGGGTGTGTTCATCTCGGTGACGACGGTTCCGGCCGCCGGATTGGCGGCGGTCGCGGCCTTCGCGGGGAAATGGCATGCCGCACTGAGCTCGCTCGCTCAACTCGGCGTCAACCTGATCGGGATCGTCGTCGCCGGGGTAGCGGTGCTGCTGTTACTGCAGGCCGTCGAACGCCGCGGCGGCGTCCTTCCCCGCAAGCGCTGACCCGCTTCGGAACTCGACCCTCAAGTGTTGCTATAAGTTCGCTCATTGGTGTCATCATTGCCCCATGAGTGCACGCCACGTCGATCTTCCCCGCCCGCTGCGACGGCTATCGGTTTGTGTTCGGGTGCCGATGGTGCTGTTGGGGGTGTCTGCCATGGTGCTGGGATGTTCGACCGGCACGAATCACCAGGGTGACAACGCCTCGCCCCAGAGTTCGGACACTCGGGCTGCGGACGCCAAGGCCGAGGAGGACTGGGCCTACTCGGTCGGCATTCAGAACTACGTGTTCGGACTCCCGCTGACGATCTCGGAGCGGGAGCGCGCGCTGCGGCTGGATCCGGTGGCGTTGGAGAAGGCCAAGGCCTACGCGCCGGCCGCTCCGCTGAACCAGATCGGCCACATGAAAACCCTTGCTACGGC
>NZ_JBSGCY010000181.1:0-11390 GCF_053602115.1 Nocardia sp. NPDC004582
TGAATACCTCACGTGCACCACACCGTTCCGCTGCCCACCCGGCAGTCCGTCCGCCATCGGCCCACCCCGTCCGACCCTCGACCAGCCCGGCCCGCTGGGATTCCGGCTCGAGCGGCCGCGGCGCGGCGGCCCGCTCGCGGACCCGGCCCTCGTTGCGGCGCAGCAGCAGGCCCACCGCGACCGCCGCGACCAGCATGGCCGCGAGGATTCCGAGGGCGATCATTTCTGTAGCCGATCCAGATCGACGGTCACGGCGCGACCGGTGCCCTCCACCACGATCTGCCCGCCGCTGGCCTCCACCGAGGTGGGGGCGATGCCGAACGGCATATTGCGGGTGTCGATGGTGTGGGTGAAGCGGGCCAGGATGGCGGGCTTGTCCTGTTCGGAGATGACGGTCCGATCCTGTTCGGGCAGCACCGAATCGGAGTCGCTCTGCAGATCGCGTCCGGCGATGGACATCGCGGTGATGCGCACCTCGGTGCCCTCGAGCCGCATTTCGGCCAGCACGTGCACCTTCTTCTTGGTGACCTTCTGCGCGGTGTCCGCGCGCGAATCGGTGACCGCGACGGTGTCGGCGTTCGGGCCGATCGGCACGGTGCCCTCCAGGATGATCAGGCCCACGGTGCCGGGACCGGTGCTGGTGGCGTTGCCGGAACCGTCGGACTTGTCGGTGGGCGGGCCGAAGACCTGCAGATCCGGGATCTTGAACAGCCGCCCGAGCTCATTGGGCTCGACGCGCATACGGGCCTGCACCTCGTCGACCGGGACCTGCGCGACCTGGCCGTCGACCAGCCGGCGCATGGGCAGCCGGACGCCCTTCAGGTTGGCCTCGACCATGATCTTGCCCGGAATGTCGGGGCGCATGGCGCGGGCGCGGATATCCATATTGATGTACTCACCGTCGAGCGCCTGGACCACGAACGGGTGGCGCGGCGACTCGTGGAAGGTGATTTCCGGATCGGCGCTCAGATCCGAGCCGGTCCGCAGCAGCCGCGAGACGCGGTACTCGGAGTAGGCCGCGACTCCGAAATCGAGCAGCACGACCAGCCCTGCCAGGCAGAGCAATCCGATGAGCAGCCTCCGGAAACGCATAGCTGCACCCTAATAGGAGCCCGTCGGCGATCCGCTTCGGATCCGCCTTCGGCAGGCGCCCCGGGACCGGCGGACGCTGGTGATTCGCGCCGTCAACCCGCCCGTGGTGGCAGCGGAGGGCAAATCCGACGCACCACAGGCTAATGTAGGCAGCGATTACCTGTGATGACCTGCATGGGGTAGTGGCCGACAGCGCGGTAGCCACACACATGCCAGATGGGATGGAGGGCCCCCATGGAGCTGCTCCTGCTGACCTCCGACCCCAACCCCGAGGCGGTGCTGCCGTCGCTCGCGTTGTTGCCGCACCACGTGCGGCCCGCCCCGACCGAGGTGGCCTCCCTGCTCGAGGCGGGATCCGCCGACGTGGCGCTGGTGGACGCGCGCACCGATCTGGCCGCCGCGCGCGGCCTGTGCCGTTTGCTGGGCAGCACCGGCTCGTCGGTGCCGGTGGTGGCCGTGCTGACCGAGGGCGGTCTGGTGGCGGTGAACGCCGATTGGGGCCTGGACGACATCCTGCTGCCCGGTACCGGGCCCGCCGAACTGGACGCCCGGCTGCGACTCCTGGTGGCGCGCAACGGCGGCGTCGCCAGCCCGGAGAACACCGGCAAGATCACCCTCGGTGAGCTGGTCATCGACGAGGGCACCTACACCGCGCGACTGCGCGGCCGCCCGCTCGACCTGACCTACAAGGAGTTCGAGCTCCTCAAGTATCTGGCCCAGCACGCCGGCCGGGTGTTCACCCGCGCCCAGCTGCTGCAGGAGGTCTGGGGCTACGACTTCTTCGGCGGCACCCGCACCGTGGACGTGCACGTGCGACGGCTGCGCGCCAAGCTCGGCAGCGAGTACGAGTCGCTGATCGGCACCGTGCGCAATGTCGGGTACAAGGCGGTGCGCCCGGCGCGCACGCCGGGCAAGGGCGACGCGGTCACCTTCCCCGACTCCGACGGCACCGACGACTCCGAACTGACCTCGGCGAACGGCGCGATCTGATGACCTCCTGGACCGACCGGCCCGACGCCGAGACGGCCGGGCGGGTGCGGGCGCTGCTGGAGCGCGCCACCGCCGCGGACGGCGTGGCCCCGGTGTCGGAGCAGGCGGTGCTCTCGCTGGCCGGAACCGATTCGCCCGCAAGACATCTGGTGGACATCCGGGACGGCGTGGTCGCGGGGTACGCGAACCTGATGCCCGCGCACGACGAGCACCCGGCGATGGCGGAGGTGGCGGTCGATCCGGCGGCTCGCGGCCGGGGTATCGGCGCAGGTCTGGTGGCTGCCGCGCTGGCGGCCGGGGGTCCGGGCGCACGGGTCTGGGCGCACGGTGACCTGCCGCCCGCGCGGGCGGTGGCGGCCCGATTGGGCCTGTCCGTTTCGCGTGAATTGTGGCAAATGCGAAGAGAGTTGGCTAACTCGGAGCTATCTGAGCTGACGGTGCCCGCCGGGATCGAACTGCGCACCTACGCGGGGCCTTCCGACGACGCCGAACTGCTGCGGGTGAACGCCTCGGCCTTCTCCTGGCATCCCGAACAGGGCGGCTGGACCCAGCGCGATATCGACGCCCGCCGCGCCGAATCCTGGTTCGATCCGAAGGGTCTGTTCCTCGCCGTGGATCCGGCCGACCCGGACCGCATCCTCGGATTCCACTGGACCAAGGTGCATTCCGACGAGACGCCGCCGATCGGTGAGGTCTACGTGGTCGGCATCGACCCCGGGGCGCAGGGGCGCGGGCTCGGCCGGCTGCTCACCCTGGCGGGTCTGCACTACCTGAAGGACCGCGGGCTGGACGCCGTGCTGCTCTACACCGAGGGCGACAACACCGCGGCCGTGCACACCTACACCCGGCTCGGTTTCACCCGATTCCACATCGACGTCGCCTACTCCAGCGTGTCGTAAATTACGCTCGGCAACGATGCGGCTAATGTCACACGCAGTGTGCCGCAATCAGGGTGGGTTGTTCATCTCCCGTTCACCTGCCCTGGTCTAACTGTCAACCAGCCGCCCTTACGTTGCAAGTGGGCCGCAGACCGCTGCCCGGTGCGCTAGTTCGCAGCGAACAGCCGCCAAACACGCCCGTCCGACCGTTGAGGGGTTGGACGTGCAAGTGATTCCCCCGGAGGAATTGGTGAATCTCAAGCGCAGCAGCGCCCTGCTCGGTGTGTTGGCCGCGGCCGGCGCCCTGACCCTGTCGGCGTGTGGCAGTGACAACAACGCCACCGGCGGCGGCGCCAAGATCGATGTCGCCTGTGGCGGCAAGACCTCCCTGAAGGCCAGCGGGTCGACCGCGCAGAAGAACGCGATGGACCGCTTCGTCGCCGCGTACCAGACCAACTGCTCGGGCGCGAAGCTCGACTACACCGGTTCGGGCTCGGGCGCCGGCGTCAACGAGTTCATCGGCAACCAGACCGATTTCGCGGGCTCGGACTCGCCGCTGAACGCCGAGAAGGGCGAGACCGACAAGGCCGCCGCGCGCTGCGCCAGCCCGGCCTGGAACCTGCCGGCCGTCTTCGGCCCGATCTCCGTGGCCTACAACCTGCCCGGCATCGAGGACCTGGTCCTGGACCCGCCGACCATCGCCAAGATCTTCTCCGGTGACATCACCGCGTGGAACGACACCGCGATCAAGGCCCTGAACACCAACAAGGCCGACAAGCTGCCCTCGGACAAGATCGGCGTGATCTTCCGCTCCGACGAGTCGGGCACCACCGACAACTTCCAGAAGTACCTGACCACCGCCGGTGGCTACACCAAGGGCGCCGGCAAGGCGTTCAACGGTGGCGTCGGCGAGGGCGCCAAGGGCTCGGACGGCACCTCGGCCGCGGTCGCGAACACCAAGTTCACCATCACCTACACCGAGTGGTCCTTCGCCAAGGCGCAGAAGCTGTCCTCGGTGCGCGTGCTGACCACCGCCACCTCCAACGACCCGAAGCCGGTCGAGCTGACCGCCGAGTCCGCGGGCAAGGCCGTCGACGCCGCCAAGATCAAGGGTGACGGCAACGACCTGGTGCTGGACAACAGCTCGATCTACAAGCCCACCGCCGCGGGCGCGTACCCGATCATGCTGGCCACCTACGAGATCGTCTGCTCGAAGTACAGCGACGCCGACACCGCCAAGGCCGTCAAGGCGTTCCTGACCTCCGCGGTCGGCAACGGCCAGACCGGTCTCGCCGACGCCGGCTACGTGCCGCTGCCGGACGCGTTCAAGACCAAGCTCACCACCGCGATCAACGCCATCTCCTGATCGCCTGATCGAAACACGATGACCGTGCACGACGACATTGCATCCGCGGGTCTGTCCGTTTCGACCGACCCACGGGAAGACCGTGCCCAACTGCCGGGGGATACTGCGCTCATGCCGACCGAACCCAGCACCACCCCGGCCGCGGGGCGCGCACCCAAGAAGTTCGGCGCGGAGTTCGCTTTCCGTTCGGCGGCCACGGCCGCCGGCGGGATCATCGTCGCCGCCATCGCCCTGATCGCGTTGTTCCTGCTGATCCGGGCGTGGCCCTCGATCATGGCGAACAAGGCGAACTTCTTCACCACCACCGAGTTCAACGTCAAGGACGAGAACAACCTGCGGTTCGGCATCAAGGACCTGTTCATGGTCACGGTGTTGAGCTCGCTGTTCGCCTTGGCGATCGCGGTGCCGATCGGGGTGGGTATCGCGCTGTTCCTGACGCAGTATTCGCCGAAGGCGCTGGCGCGTCCGTTCTCGGTCATCGTGGATCTGCTGGCCGCGGTGCCGTCGATCGTGTTCGGTCTCTGGGGATTCCTGGTCGTGGCCCCCAAACTGGGGCCCTTCCAGGACTTCCTGAACAAGCACCTGAGCTGGTTGTTCCTCTTCTCCGACGGCAATGTCAGCATTGCCGGCGGCGGCACCATCTTCACCGCGGGCGTGGTGCTCGCGGTGATGATCCTGCCGATCATCACCTCGGTCTCCCGCGAGGTGTTCGGCCTCACCCCGCGCTCGCACATCGAGGCGGCGCAGGCGCTGGGCGCCACCAAGTGGGAGGTCGTGCGCCTGACCGTGCTGCCCTTCGGCCGCTCCGGTGTGATCGCCGGTTCCATGCTGGGCCTGGGTCGCGCGCTCGGTGAGACCATCGCGGTCCTCATCGTGCTGCGGACCTCGACCAAGGCCGGTAGCTGGTCGCTGTTCGACGGCGGCTACACCTTCGCCTCGAAGATCGCCTCCGCGGCTTCGGAATTCAGCTCGAAGCTGCCGACCGGTGCCTACATCGCCGCCGGTTTCGTGTTGTTCGCACTGACGTTCGTCGTCAACGCACTGGCTCGGCTCGCCGCCGGCGGGAAGGTCAACGGATGACCACCACACTCGACAAGCCGATCAAGGCGCCGACCTTCCGGCACGTCAGCCCCGCTCGCCGGATCAAGAACAATATCGCCACCGGCCTGGTCTGGCTGTGCTTCGGTCTCGCGCTGGTGCCGCTGCTGTGGGTGCTGTTCGTGGTGCTGCAGAAGGGCGGGGCCATTGTGGCCTCGTCCGGCTGGTGGACCAAGTCGCAGAACGGCGTCCTGCCCGACCAGCGCACCGGCGGTGTCTATCACGCCATCTACGGCACCATCGTGCAGTCCGGCATCGCCGCGGTGATCGCGGTGCCGCTGGGCATCATGGCCGCGGTCTACCTGGTCGAGTACGGCCGGGGCTGGCTGGCCAAGACCACCACCTTCATGGTCGACATCCTCGCCGGTGTGCCCTCGATCGTGGCCGCCCTGTTCATCTTCGCGCTGTGGATCGCCACGTTCGGCAACCCGCAGAGCGCGTTCGCGGTGTCGCTGGCCCTGGTGCTGCTGATGTTGCCGGTGGTGGTGCGCTCCACCGAGGAGATGCTCAAGCTGGTGCCCGACGAATTGCGGGAAGCCTCTTACGCGCTCGGTATCCCGAAGTGGAAAACCATTGTGCGGATCGTGATTCCGACCGCCGCGCCCGGCATGATCTCCGGCATGCTGCTGGCCGTCGCCCGCGTCATGGGTGAGACCGCGCCGGTGCTGGTGCTGGTGGGTTACTCGAAGGCGATCAACTTCGATGTCTTCAACGGCAATATGGCCTCGCTTCCGCTGCTGATGTACCAGGAGCTGTCGAATCCGGAGCCCGCCGGCCGCGAGCGCATCTGGGGTGCCGCGCTGACCCTGATCCTGATCATCGCGCTGCTGTACCTCGCCGCCGCGGCGGTCAACAAGCTGCTGACGCGGAACCGATAGAAGGAAAGACTGATGGCCAAGCGAATTGACGTCAAAGACCTCAATATCTACTACGGCAAGTTCCACGCCGTCGCCAATGTCGGTCTGACGGTGCTGCCGCGCAGCGTGACCGCGTTCATCGGCCCGTCCGGCTGTGGCAAGTCGACCGTGCTGCGCGCGCTCAACCGCATGCACGAGGTGACCCCGGAGGCCCGCGTCGAGGGCGCGGTGCTGCTCGACGGCGAGGACATCTACGGCGCGACGGTCGACCCGGTCGGCGTGCGCCGCACCATCGGCATGGTGTTCCAGCGGCCGAACCCGTTCCCCACCATGTCGATTCGCGACAATGTGGTGGCCGGGCTGAAGCTGCAGGGCGTGCGCAACAAGTCCCAGCTGGACGAGGTGGCCGAGCAGTCGCTGCGCGGCGCCAACCTCTGGAACGAGGTCAAGGACCGCCTGGACAAGCCGGGCGGCGGCCTCTCCGGTGGTCAGCAGCAGCGTCTGTGCATCGCCCGCGCCATCGCGGTGTCGCCGGACGTGCTGCTCATGGACGAGCCGTGTTCGGCCCTGGACCCCATCTCCACGCTCGCGATCGAGGATCTGATCACCGAGCTGAAGAAGGAGTACACCATCGTCATCGTCACCCACAACATGCAGCAGGCCGCGCGGGTGAGTGACCAGACCGCGTTCTTCAACCTGGAGGCGCAGGGCAAGCCGGGCAAGCTCATCGAGATCGACGAGACCGAGAAGATCTTCTCGAACCCGTCGCAGAAGCAGACCGAGGATTACATCTCGGGTCGCTTCGGCTAGAAACCAGACCTTCCGGCGTCTACGACCCCTGCCATCTGGCAGGGGTCGTTTCATTTGCGCAGGTAGCGACCGTGTGAGCGGTTGCTTTGTGGCGTCCGTCATAGGCGGTGCGGAGGATTGTGTGCAACCGTCAGTCACAGTTAGTCTGACTCCGTTGGTAAACCGATCGGTTTAGTAAGGAGGTGTCGGATGACCGTCTCAACGGCGAGCTTGGAATCCGGACCAGCCGCGGCGGGATTGTCGCAACGCGCGAAATGGGCGGCCCTGATCGCCATCTGCCTCGCGGAACTGCTGGTGGTCCTGGACAACACACTGGTCAATGTCGCCCTGCCGTCCATGGCCATCCAGCTGCGGGCCGATACGAGCGGGCTGCAGTGGATCGTGGACGCGTTCACCCTGGCCTTCTCCGGGCTGCTGCTGGCCATGGGACACCTCGGCGACCGGTACGGGCGGCGGCTGTTCATGATCATCGGCCTGACCGGCGTGGCGGTCATGTCGGCGGCCGGCGCGCTGTCGAGCGGGCTCGGTCAGGTCATCGCGGCCCGCGCCGGCATGGGCGTGTTCGCGGCCGTGGTCTTCCCGGCCACGCTGGCGCTGATCACCAATATCTTCACTGCCCGACGCGAACGGGCCGCCGCCATCGCGCTGTGGACCGCCATGGCGGGCGTCGCGATCGCGCTCGGGCCGACCATCGGCGGCTGGCTGCTGGAGTACTTCTCCTGGCACTCGGTCTTCTGGATCAACGTCCCGGTGGCGCTGCTGGGGATCGCGGCGGTCCTGGCCACCGTGCCCGAATCCCGCGCCGAGCAGGTGGGACGGCTCGACCGGATCGGCGTGCTGCTCTCGCTGGCCGCGGTGACCGCGCTGGTGTGGTCCATCATCGAAGCGCCCAAGCACGGCTGGTTCGCCACCGAAAGCCTTGCGGGCTATCTGCTTTCGGCCGCCCTGCTGGCCGGGTTCGCGGCCTGGGAGCTGCGGGTGCCCGCGCCGGTGCTGAACATGCGGCTGTTCCGCAACCGCCGCTTCGCGCTGCCCTCGTTGGCGATCACGGTGTCCTACTTCGCCGCGTTCGGCTTCCTCTTCCTGATCACCCAGTACTTCCAGGGCGTGAAGGAGCTCTCGCCGCTCGAATTCGGCATCCACTCACTGCCTTTCGCGGTGGCCGTCGGCCTCGGCGCGCCCATCGCGACCATGCTGGCGCAGCGCGTCGGCACCACGGCGCTGGTGGTGTCGGGTCTGCTGATCCTGGCGGTGGCCATGTACATCGCGGGCCAGACCCGGGTCGAAACCCCTTATCTGGGACCGGTTGTGGTGTCCATGATCCTCATGGGCCTGGGCTTCGCGGTGGTGCAGGGCCCGGCGACCGAATCCATCATGGGCTCGGTGCCGGTCGAGGAGGCGGGCGCGGGCTCGGCGGTCAACGACACCACGCGTGAGGTGGGCGGCGCGCTCGGGGTGGCGCTGCTGGGCTCGGTGATGACCTCGGTCTACTCCGGCCATATCGCGGGCCGGATCGCCGCGATTCCGAGCCAGATCATGACGGCGTCGCAGAAGGAGCTGGCGAGCAATACGCCGATCAGCATTATCGGGATCGTCGACGCGCCCGTGAATCCGCTGCTCGCGCCGGCGAAAGCGGATCTGATCCACGCCATGAAGGTCGCGGCCATGCAGGGCGCCGAGGCCGCGTCCTACATCGCGGTCGGCGCGCTGGTGGTATGCGCGGTCATCGTGGCCGCGACACTGCCCTGGCGGGTGGAGCGGGGAAGCTCGGTGCTGATGGGTTGGCGAGATTCCAGCGAGGACTGACTCCGCCGGCGTGCCAAGGGGTTTCCGGGATGCCTCCCGGAAACCCCTCGAGGGCGTTCTAGATGCTTTCCTTCTCCGAATCCGGGTCCGGGGGCAGGACGCCGGTGACCAGGAAGACGACGCGGCGGCCGATCTCGACGGCGTGGTCGGCGAAGCGCTCGTAGTAGCGGCCCAGCAGCGCCACGTCCACGGCGGCCGCGACACCGAACTGCCAGTCGCGGTCCATGATCAGCGTGAACAGGTGCTTGCGCAGGTCGTCCATCGCCTCGTCGTCGTCGGTGAGCTTGGCGGCCCGCTCGGGATCGCGGGTCTCCAGCACCTCCTTGGCGGTGGCGCCCATCTTGACCGCGACGCGGCCCATCTCGGCGAAGTAGCTGTTGACGGCCTCCGGCACGGCGTGGGCCGGGAAGCGGCGCCGGGTCATCTTGGCGACGTGCAGCGACAGCACGCCCATCCGGTTCACGTCGGAGACGATCTGGATGGCGCTGACGACCTGCCGCAAATCTCCGGCGACCGGGGCCTGCAGCGCGAGCAGCGCGAAGGCCTTCTCCTCGGCCAGGGTGATCATCTCGGCGATCCGGTCGTACTCGCTGATCACCTGCTCCGCCAGCTCGAGGTCGGCGGTGAGCAGGGACTGGGTGGCCCGCTCCATCGCCGATCCGGCGAGCCCGGCCATGCCGCCGAGCAGATCGGCGAGCTCGGCCATTTGTTCGTTGTAGATGACACGCATGAGTCAAGACATTAGTGCGAGTCCTTGACCAAGTCACCAACGGTGGGTTAAACGTAGGTTCCGGTCGGTTCCAGCAAAGTCGCCGCAGCTCCGACCGGTCAGCGGAACACCTACTTACAGAGGTCGTCGGCGGCGTTCACGTGCTCGAGGTCGGACGGCAGTGTGACCGGAGCCGCACTCGGCCCGCCCGTGTCGCTCGGTGTGTCGGGCAGCGTCTGCCCGAAGGCGGTCGGGGTCTTCACGGTGCCCGCGAAATCGGACCCCACCACGACCTCGACAATGCTGCCCAGCCCGCTCGCCGGTTCCAGGATCGCGCCCGGAATGGCGCTGGCCACGGTCCCGGCGTCGGCCTCGTGGCCACTGGAGTAGCGGACCTTGGTCTTGGCGGAGACGCCGTCGGCGTAATTACCGGTGCTGTAGATCTGGAAGCCCTGCGCGGCCAGCTTGGTCGCGGTGGTGCCCGCGACGCCACCCTGGCCGGAACCGTTGGACACCTGCACCGAGACCGTCTGCGGATCCACCGCGGCCGGTTTGGGTTTGGCGGCCGGCGCGGCGGTGGTGGTCGCCGGGGGCTCGCTCTTCTTCTCGCCGGGCAGCGGCTGGTCGTCGATGACCGCGCGGAAGATGGCCTTGATATCCGACTCGCGCGGGATCTCATTGCCGTACGAGGTGGTGCCCGCGGTCGGGACGGTCAGGAAGGTGATGCTCCCGGCCTGCATCTTCTGCATGGAACGGCCCAGCGTGAGCAGGTCCTTGGTGGTGACGCTGTCCATGAAGGAGTGCTTGGCGAAGGCGTCGATGAACCCGTTGAGCTTGGCCGGGTCGAACAGCACCTTACTGGACAGCGCGCTGCGCAGCAGGGACGACAGGAACCGCTGCTGCCGGTTGATCCGGTCGTAGTCGCTGCGCTCCTCGCCGTAGACGTGGCGGGCGCGCACGTAGTCCAGGGCGGTGGAACCGTTGACCATCTGCTTGCCCGGGGTGGTCAGGACGGTACCGAGGACCTCGTCGACCAGCGGTTTGGTGCTGCACACCTCGACGCCGCCGACCACGTCGACCATCGACTCGAAGCCGGCGAAGTCGATGCCGACGAAGTGGTTGATCTTCAGGCCCGACAGCTTGGTGATCACCTTGGTCAGGCACTTCGGCCCGCCCAGCGCGTAGGTGGCATTGAGTTTGTCGCCGTCGGCGGCCGGGAACTTCTGGCCGGAGTAGGTGGCCTTCTCGTTGTCCCAGCCCTCGCAGATCGGGCGGGAGACGTCCAGGTCGCGGGGGAAGGACACGGCGACCACACGGGACCGGTTGGCCGGGATATTGACCAGCATGACGGTGTCCGAGCGCGCGCCCTCGGCGTCGGCCACACTGCCCGCGCCCAGGCTGCTGTTGGTGCCGGCCCGGGTGTCGGTGCCGACGATCAGGAAGTTCTCGTCGCCGTTCTGCCCGTCGGCGTCGACGACGTCGGCGCTGTTCGGGTCGAGCGCGACGACCTGCTGGAAGTTGCCGTCCTTGGCGCGCAGATAGCTCCAGCCGCCCGCGGTCACCAGCAGCGCGAGCACCGCGAACATCGCGGTCGCGCCGCGCGCCACCAGCCGGGCGCGGCGGCTGCGTTGGCGTCGGGTGCTCGAAACCCATTTGGCCGGTGCGGATCCCACGGAGGCGGGCAGCGCGCTTATCGGAGGCTAGAAATCCGTATTTTCGGCCACGCGATTGAGTGTCTTGAAAACGGTCTACCGGGTATTATCGACACATGAGCGACACCGTGC
>NZ_JBSGCY010000182.1:0-11203 GCF_053602115.1 Nocardia sp. NPDC004582
CGGTGATGGCGGCGATCTGTTGAAGTGCTCGTTCTGCGGAAAGAGCCAGAAGCAGGTCAAGAAGCTCATTGCGGGACCGGGGGCCGGGGACGGGGAGCCGACGGTGCCGAGAACCAGTGTGGTGCAACCGGGTCCGGCCCCGGTCGAGCCGGCGCCCCCGCAGCAGTCGTGGTTCGACGGCGGCGCGCCGCCGCAGGAGCCGCGGTACACCACCTCGTCCTGGTTCCATCCCGACGAGCCGTGGTCGGAACCGGGTGCGCGGCACCCGGCGCCGCCGCCCGAACCGCCGCGCGGCGGGCGGCATTCGCGGCCCGACTCCTGACCGAGCGGATTCCCCGGCGAAAGATGGTGCGAGGGGCGTGTTTCCGAGGAAACACGCCCCTCTCCCGTTCCGCGAGTCCGCTCCGGGTTCGGATTCGGCGGTCACCGAACCCCGCACTCGCGGCGCGGGGTCCTAGAGCGCCTGCCAGAGGGCGGGCGCGGCGGTCGGCGTCCAGCCCGGGTCGTACACGGTGTGCGCCTGCAGGCAGCGGTAACGCTTGCCGTTGTAGGTGACGACATCGCCCACCGCGTAGTGCTCGCCGACGGTCCACGTGCCCGCGCTCGGCTGCGCCGTCGTGGTGGCCGGCGGCTGATGACTGGGGGTGGTGCTGGGGGGCGGCTGATGACTGTGAGTTGTGGTGGTCGTGGTCGGCGCCGGCGTGGTGGTGGCCGGGGGCGTCGTGGTGACGGGAGGCTTTGTGGTGGTGGGTGTTCCGCCGCCACCGCTCCCGATCTGGAGGTCGACGCAGGAGTAGAAGGCGTTGACGGTGTCGCCGATGTTCCAGACGGCCAGCAGTTTCTGGCGGCCGCTGTACTTGCTCAGGTCCACGGTGTGGCTGACGCCGTCCTGGGGCGGGGGATTGTTGCCGCCGTCGAAGACCGCGACCCGGGTGCCGCCGATGAAGTACTCCCAGTTCAGGGTGCGATGCAGGGCGGTGAACGTCCAGGTGAAAGTCACCGTGCTGCCGACGGATTGGACCTTCCATGGTTTGCTGTCGTCATCCAGTTCCGGGAAGCGGGAGTTGCCGCCGCTGCACTTGTCCGAGCCCTTGGGCGCTTCCACGCTCTGCGGCTCGTATTGGATGTCACCGCAGGGCAATAGGCCTTTCGCGCACTGGGCCTGGCGGCTGAGCGGTGACGCCACATAGCCGTGGGCGCTCGCCTGAGCGGCGGGCAGGACGGCGACGAGCAGTGGTGCGATGCCGGCGGCCCCGAGCAGGGACAGTCTTCTTCCAGCTATCAATGTGAAACCCCTAGCGAGAGTGGGGCAGCGGAGGCCGGCGTGCTGTCCCGTGACGGATCTGTGATGTGATCCAGACCACTTTGTAGCAAGAGCGTGCTCAAAAAGATATGACCCGGCAACGCTTTGGTCAAGCGTCCTACCTCAGATGACCGAATTATCCGTTTGCACAGCAAACGTCACCGGCGTCACAGCAAACTTGTTGGATCGCAGCGGAGTTCGCGCCCGCCTAGACGGCCGTTCGTGCCGCCTCGCACAGCGCCGCGACACCGTCGGCGTCCGTGGCGAAATGGTCGAACCCGCTCGGCACCCCGAACTCGGCGAAGGTGACCTCGGTATCGGGTTGCGGGCGGCCGGGCACCGGAATGCGCACGGCCGCATGCAGATCCCGCGTGCCGGTCAACTCGATCACCCGGCGGGCATTGTCGGCGCGCAGGCCGCCGCAGGCCATCACGTCGATCCGGCCGTCGGACAGGCTCACCATCCGCGCGATCAGGGACGCGCCGTCCAGCACCGACTCCTGGCGACCGGAGGTGAGCAGCCGGGTGAAACCCAGCTCCAGCAACTGGTCGAAACCCGCATAGGGATCCGCGCACACATCGAACGCGCGGTGGAAGGTGACCTCCAGCTCGTCGGCGGCGGCCAGCAGTTCGGTATTGGCGGCCGGATCCACGTGCCCGTCCTCGTCGAGCACCCCCACCACCACGCCGTGCGCGCCCGCCGCGCGCACCCGCTCGACATCGGCGAGCATGAGCGCCACCTCGTCGCGGGTATAGCGGAAATCTCCGGGGCGCGGCCGGATCAGGACGTGCACCTGGGTGTGCCCGGCCGCTTCCACCGCCGCCTCGATGAGCGCGGGCCCCGGCGTGAGCCCCCCGACCGTGAGCCCCGAACACAGCTCCACGCGCGCCGCCCCCGCCTGTTCGGCGATCCGGACCCCGCCCAGAGACTCCACCCCGATCTCGACCCGCACCGTCCGCGCATCCGTCATACCTTGCAGTATGGCGAACTCCCGCCGAGTTTGTTGCCCGAGATTTGCCCTCCGAGAGTGAACGCCTCGTGAACCGCGCCACAGTGCGCCGGTCCGTCGCGGGCGGCGGATGGCGGCACCCGCAGAGCCGGCGGGGATGCGAAACGACGAGGGCGGCGCTACCGAATCGGTAGCGCCGCCCTCGTCAATCAGGTTCGGCAGCCCGGTATTTCGGGCCGGGAGCCTAGTTCTTGCGGCCCGGAGCCTTCATGCCCGACTTGAAGCCGAGACCACCCGGCTTCGCGGCGGGCGGCGTCGCGCCATTGCCTTCCGAGGAGCTATTGCCTTCGGAGGTGCCATTGCTCTCCGACTTGGCCGGTTCGGCCGGGGCGGCGGGCTCGGCGGCGGGCGCCGGAGCGGCCACGGGAGCCGAATCGGCCGGAGCCGCAGGCGCTTCCGGAGCCGGGGCGGCCGCCGGGGCGGCAGCGCCCGGAGCCTTCGGGCCGGGACGCTTGAGACCCGACTTCATGGCCAGACCCTTGGGCGCGATGGACGGCTTGGCCTCGGCGGCCGGAGCCGCGGCAGCGGGAGCCGCGGTCGCCTCGGCGGCCGGAGCGGCAGCCTCGGGAGCAGCGGCCGGGGCGGCCTCGGCGGCGGGCTTCGCGCCCGGAGCCTTGGCGGCGCCCTTCATCTGCAGACCCTTGCCACCGGGAGCCTTGAGGCCACCCTTCATGGCGAGTCCGCCCGGCTTGGCGGCCGGAGCCGACGAAGCCTCGGCAGTCTCGGCCGGAGCCGCGGCCTCGGCGGGAGCCGCAGCGGCGGAAGCGGTTTCGGCCTTCGCGCCCGGAGCCTTGGCCGCGCCCTTCATCTGCAGGCCCTTACCGCCGGGGGCCTTGAGGCCACCCTTCATGGCGAGACCCTTGGGAGCCGGTGCGGCGGTTTCCGCGGCCTCGGCGACCGGAGCGGCCTCGGCGGCCGGTTCGGCGGCCTTCGCGCCCGGAGCCTTCAGCCCGCCCTTCATGGCCAGGCCCTTACCGCCACCCGGCGGCTTCAGGCCACCCTTCATACCCAGTCCGCCACCGGCCGGAGCGGCCTTCGGCGCGGCCTCGGCGACCGCGGCTTCGGCCTTGACCGGCTCCGGAGCGGGCTCCACCGCGGCGGGCCGCGAATCAGACTCCGTGGGTGCGGCCTTGGGCTGCTGGACGACCTTCAGGTTCTCGGTCAGGGTCGCGGCGTCCACCCGGTTGATGGACTGCAGCATGAGCTGCGCGACATCGACGACCTCGACGCCCTGGCCGACCTCGCCGCCGTCCTTGCGGGCGGTGACGCCGTCGGTCAGCATGACGCGGCAGAACGGGCAGCCGGTGGCGATCATGGACGGCTCGTTGCCGCCCTTCAGGGTGTCCAGCGCCTCGTCGACCCGGTCGATATTGATGCGCTTGCCCAGCTGCTCTTCCATCCACATGCGCGCGCCACCGGCGCCACAGCACATGGAACGTTCGGCGTGACGCGGCATTTCGACCAGGGTCGAACCCGAGGCCTCCATCAGCTCACGCGGCGCGTTGTAGATCTTGTTGTGCCGGCCCAGGTAGCAGGGGTCGTGGTAGGTCACGTTCTGCGCGACCGGCGACACCGGCACCAGCTGCTTGCCGCGGACGAGGCGGTTCAGCAGCTGGGTGTGGTGCACGACCTCGTAGGTGCCGCCCACCTGCGGGTACTCGTTGTTGAGCGCGTTGAAGCAGTGCGCACAGGTGACGACGATCTTCTTCTTGGCCTGCTCGACACCCTCGAACACCGAGTTCAGCAGCTCGATGTTCTGCATGGCCAGCTGCTGGAACAGGAACTCGTTGCCCGCGCGGCGAGCCGAGTCACCGGTGCAGGTCTCCTCCTGGCCGAGCACCATGAACTTGGTGCCCGCGGTGGCCAGCAGCTCGGCGACGGCCTTGGTGGTCTTCTTGGCGCGGTCCTCGTAGGCGCCGGCGCAGCCGACCCAGAACAGGTACTCGTAGCCGTCGAAGCTGTCGGCGTCCTTACCGAAGACCGGCACCTCGAAGTCGACCTCGGAGATCCAGTTCAGGCGGTCCTTGGCGTTCTGACCCCAGGGGTTGCCCTTGTTCTCCAGGTTCTTGAACAGACCGGCCAGCTCGGAGGGGAACTCCGACTCGATCAGCACCTGGTAGCGGCGCATGTCGATGATGTGGTCGACGTGCTCGATGTCCACCGGGCACTGCTCGACGCACGCGCCACAGGTGGTGCAGGACCACAGCACCTCGGGGTCGATGATGCCGTTGACGTCCTCGCCGCCGACCAGCGGACGCTCCGCCTCGGCGCGCGCCGCCTCCGAAATGTTCGCCAGCGCACGCTCATTGGGCTTGCCCTCGGCGTCGACCAGGCCGATCTCGTCGCCGCCCATGTCCTTGCGGCCACCGGCCAGCAGGTACGGGGCCTTGGCGTAACCGTGGTCGCGCAGCGACATGATCAGCAGCTTCGGCGAGAGCGGCTTGCCCGTGTTCCAGGCCGGGCACTGCGACTGGCAGCGGCCACATTCGGTACAGGTGGTGACGTCGAGGATGTCCTTCCAGGAGAAGTCCTCGAACTTGCCGACACCGAAGGTGTCGTTGTCCGGGTCGGCGGTCTCCATCTCGATCGCCTTGCCGTTCGACATCATCGGCTTGGCCGCGCCCAGGGCGACGTCGCCGTCGGCCTCACGCTTGAAGTAGATGTTCGGGAACGCGGCGAAACGGTGCCAGGCGACACCCCAGGTCACATTGCGGCCGACCAGCAGCAGGAAGGTCGCACCCGAGATCAGCTTGATGAACGCGAAGATCGACACCATGGCGATCGACTCGGGCAGCAGCTTGGCGACCTGCTCGGTGAAGAAGTCGCTCCAGGTGTGGGACTCGTGGTAGGTCGCGATCTTGCCGGCCTTCACGAAGACCATGCCCAGGCCCTCGACGAGGACGATGGACTCGATGACATAGGCGGGCGCGAACTTCGAGCCGCTGAAGCGCGACAGCCGCGCCGGAACGCGCGGGTGGTTCAGCTGGCGGATCACGATCAGCACGACGATGCCGATGACGGTTCCGATGCCGAGGAATTCATCCACCAGGTGGTAGATGCCCCAGGAACCGATGATGGGCCAATGGAATTCGGGGTCGAAGGTCTGACCGTAGGCCTCGAACCACAGGATGAACCCGGCGAGGAAGCCGATCATGACCAGCCAGTGCGCCCAGCCGACCGTGCGGAACTTGTTCATGCGCGTGTGCGCGAGGAACTCCACGAACATGGTCTTGAAGCGTGGGAAGAACGGCCGCCAGCGGTCGGGCGCGGACTGCCCGACCATGACGGTGCGCACGATATTTCGTACGCCTCCGATGAACGATGCCCAACAGAAGACTGTGAACACCGCCCCAATCGTGCCCAGTGTCACTGTCAGGGCATTCATGTCGCGACCTCTCTTACGGTTCTACGAGCGTTTCGCGAGGCAGCCTGGTACGCCTCGAGTTGCTCGTATCCTAATGGACAGTAAGTTACCCGCCGGTAACTTAGTTGTCCAGGGTTTCCCACACCGTAAATCCCGGCAAATCGCGCCCTTAACCAAGGGCAGGCTTACTTCCAAACGTGCTGGCGTGCAGAAAGAAACGAATCTCGCAAATCGTAATGTGATCGACTAGGCTCACGCTGTCCGACAGCTGTGCGCGTCTTCACATGCTCGGGGAGGACTCGTCCTAGCGCGTAGAGGCATGGCCCGAGGGAAGCCGGGCCTCGCGTGGCGAAGAGCGCACAGCGGATATACCTGATGACGGATTGGAAACCAACCGAATGAAGCTTCGCAGTACCACTGCGGCTGCTGCCCTGGTCATCGGCGCAATGACCATCGGGATGACGACCGCTCACGCCGACAACGCTCCCGCACAGCCTGCTGGAATCAACTACTCCACCAAGCTGGTCGACGGCAAGACGATCGTCTCCACCCTGAAGAACGGCACCTTCGAACTCGCGCAGCAGGACGGCGCGATGCCCGAGGACCCGAAGCAGACGGTGGTCAACGTCAAGGACCAGGCCGGCGCGACCGTGATCTCCTTCCCGCTGGCGTTCACCGCCTCGGGCACCCAGATCCCGGTGAAGTCCGAGGTCAAGGAAGACGGCAAGGTGCTCGAGGTGGTGCCGGAGAAGCCGGCCGACTTCAACCCCGCGCAGCCGCTGGCCGTCGCCCCGGTCGCCTCCGCCAAGCCGATCGCCTCCTCTGACGAGAACCAGAAGGCGATGAGCTACTTCTCCACCCAGTTCAGCCTCGCGCTGGGCATCGGCAGCTTCGTGGGCACCGCCCTCGGCGCGATCATCGGCTGCGTCGTGACCATCGTCGCCGGCTGCGTGCCGGGTCTGGTCGCGGGCGCCGGCATCGGCGGCATCCTCGGCACCATCGCCGCGGGCGGCCCGACGCTGGTCGCGGCCGGTATCGACCTGCTGAACACCATGCAGGCGCCGGACGGCACCACCAAGTGGGCCGCCAACGCGCCCGCCACCCCGGCGGTCACGCCGAACTGATCGATCGCCGGGGCACGCCCCGGCTCGTTCCATCGCTCGGCCCGCCTCGCTCGTCGGAGGCGGGCCGAGTGCGTTTCTCAGGCGGGCAGGTCCATCCGGCCTTCGAACACCACCGTGTCGCGGCGGCGGCCGAACCGGGCGAAGGTGCGCTCGGTCATCACGTAGCGGCCGTCCTCGCGCACCAGAAGGACTGTGCTGCACCGGGTTCCGTGCACCGGATGGTTGACGAAACGCGCCGAGGCGGAGCGTTCGGTGAGCCGGTCCAGGCCGGTGCGGGGCAGTTCGGCGGCGGGGGCGGCGGTGCGGTCGGCCAGCACCCCGAGGTAGCCCGCGACATCGCCCGGCGGCACCGCGGCCAGCGCGCGCACGCCATTGCGGACCTTCGGCCACACGGGGGCATCGGTATCGGTGACGACCGTGCCGTCCGGTGCCAGCGAACCGACCAGAGCGTTGTTGGAGACACCGTGGAAGCCGGGCGGCAGTTCCTGGGGGCCGCCCTCGCTCCGATTGCTGTGCCACCACAGCGATTCCAGATCCGAGACCAGCAGATTGAAGCCGTTGTAGTCGTCGGAGGCGGTGGCGATGCCGCGCGCGAACTTCTCCGGCACCGCGTCGCCGCACAGGAAATCCATCAGCAGCGCGCCGCGGGATCGGACGTCGGTGCGGAACTCGCCGGGTAGTCGCACGTTGGTGATCGTGGCGAAGCGGTGCCGGTCGGGCAGTACGCCCAGCCAGGTACCGGGCACCGGACCGGCCGCACCCTGATCGCGGCCCGCCAGCAGACCCGGCACCTCGTCCCAGCGGCGCAGCGATTCCGTTGGGCGGGTGAAGAACTCGTCCCGATTGGCGGCCAGGATCAACCGGTAGTCCGGGTGCGCCCGCCAGCCGAGCAACGCCAAACACATAGCTGTATTATCTGCCCTCCGCTTCGCTCCGGGCGGGTTCGCGGCCCTTCAGGTCTCGTTCTTCCCTCCCTCCGCTCCCCCGCTTCGCTCAGTCCGGAACGAGACGGGCCGCGAACATCCAGTGCTGTGCACGGCTGCGATGCTGGGGTGGTTTACCCAGGAACGCGAAAAGGCCGGTAGCGGTTGAGCTACCGGCCTTTCCGAGGATGCTGTGCCTAGCTGGTGCGCACCCGCAGACCCGGGTTGTCGGAGAGCACGGTGCTGATCGGCTGCGCGAACAGCTGCGGGGTGTTGCCGGTGATCAGACCGATCAGGTTCGGGATCTCGCAGATCGGGTAGTCGGCGACCGAGGAGGCGCTGGAGATGCCCAGGGCCAGGGTGCCGGTCACCAGCGGACCGCCCGAATCACCGGGCAGGGCGCAGATATTGGACGAGAAGGACTGGGTGAGCAGCCGGTCGCCGACCTGGACGGTCTGATCGACGGCGTTCACCACGCCGCAGCTGAAGCCGGCGCGCGCGCCCGACTTGCAGACCGGAGCGCCCACCACCGGGACGGCCACACCGGTGACGGTGATCGGGGCCGCGTTCGGGACGCTCACCAGCGGGTTGGAGAAGCTGTCCCGGAACTGGTCGTTGATGCCGACGATCGAGTAGTCCTGGTTGCCCAGCACCGACTTCTGGAACGAGCCCATCTGCGGGCCCAGGCTCTCGCCGACCAGCTGGTACACGCCGGGGGAGTTGGCGCCGCCGGTGGCGGGGATGTTCGGATTGCAGTGGCCCGCGGTGATGTTCACGACGTTGCCGTTGCCGTCCAGGCCGTTGAAGCCCAGCGAGCAGCGCAGCGACATGCGGCCGGCCACCGAGGCGAAGGCGTCACCGGCGGCCATGGCACGCGGGCCGGCTCCGGCGATCTCCGCGGCCTTCGGGACGTCCTGGCCCTCGCCGCCGACCGGCGGGGCGGCCATGACGATCACGCGCGCCGGGTCCACGAAACCGGGCAGCGGGATGTCGGCCTTGTCGACGCGGACCGCGATGCTGTTGTTCAGGGTGTCGACGGCCACGCCACGGATCGACTTGGACACCGCTTCCGGCTGGTCCTTGAGCCACTGCTGGAAGGCGTTCTTCTCACCGCGCAGGGTGGTCTCGCTCTTGGCGACGTCCTTGGCGACGAAACCGGCGTCCTGCACGGCCTTGCGGGCCTGCTCGTGCGCGTCGCCGGGGGCGAGCGCCACGATCGCCTTGCCGGTCTCGTCCAGCCAGGCGCCACCGAAGACATCCGGGAACTGGCGCTGCGCGGTGGTGGCGAAGGTGGCGACCTTCTGCGCGACATCGGCGCGGGTCAGGTAGTCCTGCGGGGAGATCTTGAGGTCGCGGGTGATGGCGGCCACCAGTTCGGCCGGCAGGTTCGGGGTCGCGGGGACTTCGGGCTCCGCGTGCGCGCTCGCCGCCAAGGGTCCGGCGACGAGTACCGCGGTGGCCGCGATCGCAGCAGTCCGGACAAGGGACCGCGGGCGTCGGCCCGCGGCAGGCATGGAGGAGCGCATACGTGGCAGGAGCATGGCCCCGACTATATGGTGTCCGGCCCGTAATGCCTACTTATTGCCAGGTGACGTTTCGGTATTCGCGGAGCAAACGGCAGGCACGCGAGATTCACGCCCAATGCGGGGGATGTCCGATTTTCGCGGCCCGTGCCAACGGGCCGCGAATCAGTCACTCGGCGTGAATCACGCACGGCGTGAATCACTCACGCGTGCGAGCGAGTCCGCACCTGAATTCCGCTGCCGACACCGCCACCGGAATTGGCGTCGATTTCGTTGAGAATCGGACGCAGCGGGATGCCCAGGGACGCGGTGCCGCCGTACTGCGCGAGCTGTGTGTTGGCCTCATTGCAGTTCGGGGCGTCGGCCGCGTTCGAACCGCTGGTGATGCCCAGCGCCAGGGTGCCGGTGACGATCGCGCCGCCGCTGTCGCCGCCCAGGGTGCACGCGCTGGAAGCGAAGCCGCGGATGGTCTTCGACTGGCCCTCGGTCGTGTAGAGCTGGGTCTCGACCCGGTCCGCCACCACGAAACCGCAGGTGAACGTGGACGATTGGCCCGATTTGCAGACCGGGGCGCCGGTGATCGGGTCGGCCACACCGGTAATGGTGAGGGTGGTGCCGTTGGCGCCGCGCACCGACGGCTGATCCATGCCCGCCTGCACCGCGTCGTCATTGAGCTTGATGACCGAATAGTCCAGTGCGCTGCGACCGCCCAGGGTGGCGCTCACGAAACTGCCGACCTTCGGGCTGGCCAACAGGTTTTTCACATTTGGCAGGTACACATCGGCGCTGGTGCCCTTGTCCACATTCGGATTGCAATGGCCCGCGCTGATGTTCAGCGCATTGCCCGCCGAATCGACGCTGTTGAATCCGAACGAGCACACATCCACCCCGTGCAGCGAGCTGTCGAGCGGAGTCGGCGCGGTGATGTAGGTGTCGCCGCCCATCGGCCGCCGCTCCACCGGGCCACCGGAGTTCGGCGACAGGATCACCTTGATATTGGCGATCAGGGTGGGCAGATTCAGCAAATGCCCGGCCGGGGTGTTGGCGACGCTGAGCACCAGCTGGCTGTTGAGGAAGTCGATGGCCACCGAATTGATCGCGCCCGAGATCTCCCGCGGCAGCGTGGTGATCCACTGGTTCAGCTGATCGACCGAGTTCTCCAGGCCGTCCGCGCTGATCGGGGCCAGCCGGGTCTGGTACCCGGCGGCCGCCGCGACCTTGGCGGCGTCGAGGGAGGTGACGGCCAGCACCGGTTTGCCGTCGGTCCCGATCCAGGCGCCAGCGAAATCATCGGGACGCTGGGTGCGGAAATCGCTGGCGTAATCCCGCAACTGCTGGGCCTTGGCCGCGCGGTCGAGGTATTCGGCCGGAGTCATCTTCAGATCGCGCTGGATGGCGGTCACCAGTTCGGCCGGAAGGCTCTCGGCGGCAAGCTGATCCGGGCCGGCCGGGTCGGCGGTGGCGGTGCTCAGAAGGGGCCCGATGAGGACGGTCGAGGCAACGGCGACGGTGGCTGCTCGGACCGCGGCGCGGCGCGCCATGAACTTGCGCATGGAGTCCCTTCGTAGTGCACCAGCCGACCGGCTTCCAGGGGAAGGGGTTCCGGGTTACCTTCCGGAAGGTCGGTCAGCGCACCACTTTAGGGCACAAACCCCCGGAGGTCGCTACGAAATCAGCGCGGACCCTGTCCCCACGGGTCCTGCAGGGCCGGGGCCGGCAGATCGAACCCCGGCACCGACGGGTACTGGTAGATCGGAGTGCGGGTGGACGTCGGCGTCGTGGTGCGCTCCGGCGTCGTCGTGGGCGCTTCGGTGGTCGTCGTGGGCGGCAGCGTGACGGTGGTGGTCGTGGTGGTCGGCGCCCCGGAGGTCGCGGGCGCGTCGACGACATCGGCCGGCGGCGCGGCCGCGGTCGGATGCAGCGAACCGGTCGGCGGCAGCAGCGGCGGGGCCACACC
>NZ_JBSGCY010000183.1:0-11067 GCF_053602115.1 Nocardia sp. NPDC004582
CCGCCGCCGATCTGGGCGTCCGCCTCGGGCCGGAGCCGCGGTGATCGGGCCGCGGGCCCCGGGCCGGTCCGGAAGGGCTCAGCGGGCGCTGTGCGCGCGGTCGCCGAGGGAGCGCAGGAATTCCCAGGTGTCGGAGACGATCTCGTCGAGATCGGTGTGCTCGGGCGTCCAGCCGAGTTCGGCGATGGCCTTGGCGCTGGAGGCGATCAGCACGGCCGGGTCGCCCGCCCGGCGCGGGGCGTCGACCGCGTTGATCGGCAGGCCGGTCACCCGCGCGCAGGCCGAGATGACCTCGCGCACCGAGAAACCGGTGCCGCTGCCCAGATTGAAGATGCGATGCGCACCCGGCCGCGACTGCTCGAGCGCCTTCAGATGCGCCTGCGCCAGATCACGGATGTGGATGTAGTCGCGCACCGCGGTGCCGTCCGGCGTCGGGTAGTCGGTGCCGAACACCGAGATCGACTCACGATGACCCAGCGCGGTCTGCAATACCAGGGGGATGAGATGGGTTTCCACCACACGGTTCTCGCCGAGCCCGGCGTACGCGCCGGCCACGTTGAAGTAGCGCAGGCTGGTCGCGGCCAAGCCGTGCGCGGCCGCGTACGAGGTGATCGCGTGGTCGATGGACAGCTTCGACGCACCGTAGGGGTTGGTCGGCGCTTTCGGAGCGTCCTCGACGATCGGCACCTGCTCGGGCTCGCCGTACACCGCCGCGGTGGAGGAGAACACCAGTTTCGGTGTGCCCGCCGCGCGCATGGCCTCGAGCAGGGTCAGGGTCTTGACCACATTGCCGTGCCAGTACTTCTCCGGCGCCACCACCGATTCGCCGACCAGCGACTGGGCCGCGAAATGCAGCACTCCGTCGAAGGATTCGGTGGCGATCAGCTCGGCGCCGACGGTGGCGATATCGCCCTCGACGAACTTGGCTCCGGCCGGGACGCCGTCGGCGTTGCCGGTGGACAGATCATCGACGACCACGACCTCGTGGCCGTCCTCGAGCAGAACCTGCGCGCACACGCCACCCACGTAGCCGGCGCCGCCAGTTACCAGAAGCTTCACGGATCAGACCAACTTCACCTGGACGGCGTGCGCCATCTCGTCGGACAGTTCGAATCCCTCGTGCCCGGGCACCGAGATGACCACCGCGCCCGGCTTGTTCTCCACGGTGACGCGGGCGTCGGGCACCACCCCGGCCTGGCGGAGCTGGTTGATGGTCTCCGGGTCGGTCTGGATGTGCTCGGACAGCCGGCGCACGACCACGGCCTGGGACTGGCCGGCGGGCAGGTCGCTGAGCCGGACCAGCTTCTCCTCGGACCCGGCGGCGGGATCGATGCCCAGTTCGTCCAGGCCCGGAATCGGATTGCCGTAGGGGGAGGTGGTGGGGTGGTTGAGCACCTCGACCAGGCGGCGCTCGACCTCCTCGCTCATCACGTGCTCCCAGCGGCAGGCCTCGGCGTGCACGTTCTCCCAGTCGAGACCGATGATGTCGACCAGCAAACGCTCGGCCAGCCGGTGCTTGCGCATCACGGCAACCGCCATGGCGCGGCCCTTCTCGGTCAGCTCGAGGTGGCGATCACCGGCGACGTTCAGCAGACCGTCGCGCTCCATCCGCGCGACCGTCTGGCTCACCGTCGGGCCGCTCTGCTCGAGGCGTTCGGCGATGCGCGCACGCAGCGGCGTGACACCCTCCTCCTCGAGGTCGTAGATGGTACGGAGGTACATCTCCGTGGTGTCGACCAGATCCTTCACCTGTTAAACCCCTTCGTCGGCACGAATTCTACCCATGCACGGCGGCTGCACCGGGCGACAGCTTATTTCGCGAACGCACGGTCAACAGCCAGGACGGGCAGCGTGTTCCCAGCAGGTTTGCTCGGTGGCAGCCTGCCATCCCGGTACGACAGCCCGGCGGGCACCGCGGTGTGCCAAGCCTACGAACCGGCGCGACGCATTAGCGTGGCAGGTATGCCTGGCCGAGCTGGTGGTGAACCGAACCTCGCAGTGGATGGAACGGTCGTGTGGACCGATCGATTCCTCGACTACACCTGGACCCCCGAGCACCCCATGCGCCCGGTGCGCCTGCAGTTCACCATGGCGTTGGCCGAGGGACTGGGCCTGCTCGACGGAGTGGAGCAACTCACACCGGACGCCGCCGGTGAATCGGAACTGCTGCGCGTGCACACCCACGACTACATCGAGGCGGTCAAACACGCCCGGCAACCGCTGGGCGCGGTGCCCACCGCCCCGCCACACGGCCTCGGCTCCGCCGACAACCCGGTCTTCCCGCACATGCACGAGGCGGCGTCGGTCATCGTGGGCGGCACGCTGGCCGCCGCGCGGGCGATCGCGGCCGGGCACACCCGCCGGGCGGTGAGCATCGGCGGTGGCATGCATCACGCCATGCCGGACTCGGCAGCGGGGTTCTGTGTGTACAACGATGTAGCGGTGGCGATTTCGTGGTTGCTCGACAACGGTTTCGACCGCATCGCCTATCTCGATGTGGACGTGCACCACGGTGACGGGGTACAGCGGGTGTTCTACGGGGACCCGCGGGTGCTGACGGTGTCCATCCACCAGCACCCGGCGACCCTGTGGCCCAATACCGGCTGGCCGGAGGAGACCGGCATGGGCGCGGCCGAGGGCACCGCCATCAACCTGCCGATCATGCCCGGCACCCGGGATTCGCTGTGGCTGCGCGGTTTCCACGCGGTGGTGCCGGGCGCGCTGGCGGCGTTCCGGCCGCAGATCGTGATCAGCCAGTGCGGTGTCGACACCCACCGCGAGGACCCTCTCGCGGATCTGGAACTCAGCATCGACGGTCAGCGCGCCGCCTTCCTGGCCATGCGTGAGCTCGCCGACCGGTATGCCGAGGGCCGCTGGCTGGCCGTCGGCGGCGGTGGATACGGCCTGATCCGGGTGGTGCCACGGGCCTGGACCCACCTGCTGGCGACCGCCCTGGACCGCACCATCGATCCGACCACCCCCACCCCGCCGCACTGGCGTGAGCTGGTCGGCCGGTACGCGCCCATGGTGGCGGTACCCGAGACCATGGGCGACGGCGCCGACACCTCGTTCGCGCGCTGGGACGGCCCCGGCGGCGGCCGCGACACCGGCGACGAGCGCGTGGACCGCGCCCGCCGGGCCCTCGACACATCCGTATTGGCAACGCGCCGGGCGAGTTTCGGCCTGCTCGGCCTGGATCCGGAGGATCCCCGTGACTGACCCCTCCCACTCCGCCGACCCGGCCGCCGTGTCCGGCAACGGCAGCGCGCCCCCGGCGCCGCTGCCACCCGACACCCCCGGCACACCGGTGAACCCGCCTCCGCCGCCGGAACATTGGTTCGCCGACGTGCTGGCCTCCGATGGCGGCGTGGTCGGGCTGCGGCCCATCACCCCCGACGATGCCCAGGCGCTGGAGCGCTTCCACACCGCGCTCTCCGACCGCACCCGCTACCTGCGCTACTTCGGGCCGTATCCGCGGATGACGCCCAAGGACCTGTACCGGACCACGCACGTGGACTATCGCGACCGGGTCGGGCTGGTGACCGAACTCGGCGACGAGATCATCGCGGTGGGCCGCTACGAGTACCTGGCCGACCGGCCCGGGCCGCGCGCAGCCGAGGTGGCGTTCGTGGTCGCCGACGAGCATCAGGGCCGCGGACTGGGCTCGATCCTGCTCGAACACCTCGCGGGCGCGGCCGCCGAGAACGATATCGAGACCTTCGTGGCCGAGGTGCTGGCCGAGAACAACGCCATGGTGCAGGTGTTCCGCGACGCCGGCTATCAGGTGCAGCGCAGCCGCGACGGATCGGTGCTGCACCTCGAGTTCGCGATCGACCCGACCGAGGCGCTGCTGTCGGTGCGGGATTCGCGCGAACGGGCCTCCGAGGCGCGCAGCGTCGGGAACCTGTTGTCGCCCAAGTCCATCGCGGTGATCGGGGCCACCCCCTCGACCAGCCGGGTGGGCGGCGCGGTGCTGGCCAACCTGCTCTCGGGGGCCTATCAGGGGCCGGTGTTCCCGGTGAACCGGAACCGCACCGCGGTGCGCGGTGTCCGCGCCTATCCGACCGTGCGCGACATCCCCGACGAGGTCGATCTGGCCGTGATCGCGGTGCCCGCCACCGAGATCGGGTCGGTGCTCGACGACTGCATGGCCAAGGGCGTCAAGGGCCTGGTGGTGCTGACCGCCGGATTCTCCGAGACCGGGCCGCACGGCTATCAGGCCGAACGCGACCTGGTCGACGCCGCGCGGGCGCACGGCATGCGGGTGGTGGGTCCGAGCGCGCTCGGCATCGCCAACACCGATCCGGCCATCGCGTTGAACGCCACCCTCGCGCCGGTGCTGCCCGGGCGCGGGCGGATCGGATTCTTCTGCCAGTCGGGCCCGCTGGGCGCGGCCATCCTCGGCGAGGCCGCGGCCCGCCAGCTGGGGCTGTCCACGTTCGTGTCCGCCGGCAACCGCGCCGACGTCTCCGGCAACGACCTGCTGCAGTACTGGGACAGCGACCCGGACACCGATGTGGTGCTGCTGTATCTGGAGACCTTCGGCAATCCGCGCAAGTTCTCCCGCATCGCGCGCCGGGTGGCGCACACCAAACCCATTGTGGCCGTGAACAGCGGCCGCAACGCGGCGCGGGTGGACGGGGACCAGGATCTGGATCGCTCGCTGGTGCGCAACCTGTTCGCGCAGGCCGGGATCATCCAGGTCGATTCCATCACCGAACTGTTCGACTGCGCCATGCTGCTGGCCTATCAGCCGCTGCCGGCGGGGCCGCGGCTGGCGGTGATCGGCAACAGCGCCGCGCTGAGCTGGCTGGCCGTCGACGCGGCGCGCGGTGAGGGGCTGACCGTGGACGAGCCCACCGATCTCGGCCCGCAGGCCGGTCCCGCGGACTACCTGACCGCGGTGGCCGCCGCGACCAGCGATCCGGCGGTGGACGCGGTGATCGTCATCTACTCGCCGCCCGTGCCCGCGGCCGTGGCCTCCTTCGCCGAGGCGATTCGCGCGGGCGCGCAATCGGATCCGGCGACCCCGGTGCTCACCACCTTCGTCGCCGATCAGGGCATGCCGAACCTGCTCGCCACCCGCGGGCTGGGCGGCATCCTCGAGCGCGGTTCCATTCCCTCCTATGGCGATCCGGAGCGGGCGGCCCGCGCGCTGGGGCGGGCGCGGCGCTACGCCGAGTGGCGCACCCGGCCGCTGTCGCCGATCGCCCGGCCCGGCGGCGCCGACACCGCGCGGGCGCGGGAGCTGGTGGCGCGGTGGATGTCCGGCGAGGACGCCGGGTGGCTCACCGATCTGCAGGCCGCGGAACTGCTGGGCTGCTACGGCATCGACGTGGTCGAGTTCCGGGAGGTGCGCGACGCCGACGCCGCGGTGGCGGCCGCCGAGGAACTGGGATTCCCGGTGGCGGCCAAGGCCACCGGGGAGATCTGGCGCAACCGGCCCGATCTCACCGGCGTGCGACTGGACCTGTGGCGACCCGACGCGGTGCGGCGGGCCTTCACCGATCTGGCCGAGATCTCCGGCAATCCGGTGCACATCCAGCGCATGGCCACCAAGGGCGTGGGCTGCACCTTCCGGGTGCAGGACGACCCGTCGTTCGGTTCGGTCATCAGTTTCGGCCTGTCGGGCACCATCATCGATCTGCTCGGCGACCGGGTGTACCGGGCGCTGCCGCTGACCGAGGCGGAGTCGGCCGAGCTCATCGACGCGCCCCGGGCGGCCCCGCTGCTGTCGGGCACCGTGGCCGGCCGCGATATCGGCAAGCCGGTCGACAAGGACGCGCTGGCCGAACTGGCGCAACGGATCTCGGCGCTCTGCGACGACCTGCCCGAGGTGCGAGAGTTGCAGTGCGAACCGGTGCTGGCCTCGCCCGACGGTGCGGCGGTGCTGTACACGCGGGTGCGAATCGGGCCGGAACCCAACCGGTTCGACATCGGGCCGCGCCGAATGGGTTGATCAGTAGCCGAACTCGGAGAGGTGAACGTAGTGCAGGCGAATCAGATCGAGACAGCGACCGCGCCGCTGCGCGACGACATCAGGTTCCTCGGCGGCGTTCTCGGGGACACCATTCGCGACCACGAGGGCCCGGAGATCTTCGACCTGATCGAACGGGTCCGGGTGGAGGCGTTCCGGATTCGCCGCTCGGAGGTGGAGCGCAGCGCGGTCGCGGACATGCTGCGCGATGTCGACATCCGCACCGCCATCCCGGTGATCCGCGCGTTCAGCCACTTCCTGCTGCTGGCCAATCTGGCCGAGGACCTGCAGCGCGATCGCCGGCGCGCGGTGCACGTCGCGGCCGGCGAGCCGCCCCAGGACTCCAGCCTGGCCGCCACCTACCGCAAGCTCGACGACTACGGGCCCGACGGGGCGGTGGTCGCCGATCTGCTGTCGGACGCGCTGGTCTCGCCGGTCATCACCGCGCATCCGACCGAGACCCGGCGGCGCACCATCTTCGACGTGCAGCGGCGGATCACCGACCTGATGCGGCAGCGGCAGCGCTACAACAAGTACGAGCCGGAGTTCGCCGAGCTCGAGATCGACATCCGCCGCCAGGTGCTGCAACTGTGGCGGGCGGCGCTGATCCGGCTGGCGCGCTTGCGGATCCAGGACGAGATCGACGTGGGGCTGCGGTACTACGAACTCACGCTGTTCGACGTCATCCCGCGCATCAACGACCAGGTGCGGGCCGCGCTGCGATCCCGCTGGCCGGAGCACGAGCTGCTGGCGCGGCCGATCCTGCGGCCCGGCTCGTGGATCGGCGGCGACCGCGACGGCAATCCCAATGTGACCGCCGACGTGGTGCACCGCGCCACTCACCGCGCGGGCACGGTGGCCTTCGAGCGGTATCTGAGCGGGCTGGTCGAACTGGAGAAGACGCTGTCGCAGTCGGCGCGGCTGGTGCCGGTGACGACGGAGCTGGCGGCGCTGGCCGATGCCGGATTCGACGAGTCGCCACAGCGGGCCGACGAGCCGTACCGCCGGGCCGTGCGCGCGATCCGGGCCCGGCTCAGCGCCACCGCGATCCGGGCGCTGGGCGAGATGCCCCCGGACGGCATCGATGCCGGGGCGCGGCCCTATGCCGGGCCGGGGGAGTTGCTGGCCGACCTGGACGTGGTCGACGCGTCCATGCGGGCGTCCGGAGACGGACTGCTGGCCGACGATCAGCTGGCCTCGGTGCGATCGGCCGTGGAGACCTTCGGATTTCACCTCCAGGGCCTGGACATGCGCCAGAACTCCGAAACCCACGAGCAGGTGGTGGCGGAGCTGTTCGCCTGGGCCGGAGTGCATCCCGATTACGCCTCGCTCGGCGAGGAGGAGCGGGTGGCGCTGCTGTCGGCCGAATTGACCACGCGCCGACCGCTGGTCGGGCCCACCGCGCGGCTGAGCGAACTGGCGGCCAAGGAGCTCGCGGTGGTGCGCGCCGCCAAGACCGCACTCGACGATCTGGGCCCGGATACCGTGCCCAACTACATCATCAGCATGTGCACCTCGGTCAGCGACATGCTCGAGGCCGCCCTGCTGCTGAAGGAGGCGGGCATCCTCGATCCGGGCGACACGGACACCGCGCCGTCCAGCCCGGTCGGGGTGGTGCCGCTGTTCGAGACGATCGACGACCTGCGCCAGGGCGCCGACATCCTCTCGGCCGCACTGGAAGTGCCCGCCTATCACCGCCTGGTCGCCGCGCGCGGCATGCAACAGGAGGTCATGCTCGGCTACTCCGACTCCAATAAGGACGGCGGGTATCTGGCCGCGAACTGGGCGCTGTACCGCGCCGAGCAGAACCTGGTGGACGTGGCCCGCAAGACCGGAATCCGGTTGCGGCTCTTCCACGGTCGCGGCGGCACCGTCGGCCGCGGCGGCGGCCGCAGCTATGACGCCATCCTGGCCCAGCCCGCCGGGGCGGTGCGCGGCGCGCTGCGGCTGACCGAACAGGGCGAGGTCATCTCCACCAAGTACGCCGATTCCGGTACCGCGTACCGCAATCTGGAGGCGCTGGTCGCGGGCACCCTGGAATCCACGCTGCTGGATGTGGAGGGGCTGGGCGCGGAGGCCGAGCCGGCCTACGAAATCCTCGACGAGCTGGCCGAATCCGCGCGCATCGCGTACTCGAAGCTGGTGCACGAGACCCCGGGCTTCGTCGAGTACTTCCGGGCCTCGACGCCCGTGGCCGAGGTCGCGGACCTGAACCTGGGCAGCCGCCCCGCCTCGCGCAAACCCACCGACTCCGTCTACGACCTGCGCGCCATCCCGTGGGTCATGGCCTGGAGTCAATCGCGGGTCATGCTGCCCGGCTGGTACGGCACCGGAACCGCGTTCGAACAGTGGATCGGCGACGACGCCGAGCGCCTGGCCACCCTGTCGGACCTGTACCGGCGCTGGCCGTTCTTCAACACGGTCATGTCCAACCTGGCCCAGGTGATGGCCAAGGCGGATATGGACATCGCCGCCCGCTACGCCGACCTGGTGCCCGATGCGGCCTTGCGCGACACCGTCTTCGGCATGATCTGCGACGAGTTCACCCGCACCGCGCGCATGCACGCCGCCATCACCGGCACGGACGAACTGCTCGCCGACAACCCGGCCCTGGCCGAGTCCATCCACAACCGGTTCCCGTACCTGGAACCGCTCAATCAACTCCAGGTCGAGCTACTCCGCCGCCGCCGCGCGGGGGACACCTCCGAACTCGTCGAGCGCGGCATCCTGCTCACCATGAACGGTCTCGCCACCGCGCTGCGCAACTCCGGTTGATCGATCCAGCGACGCCGCCCCGGAAACCTGGGGCGGCGGGCTCCCACACGATCACGATGACCCAAGGGCCGCAGTCCGCGTCGCAGACGTCGCGGTGGCCGCCACGACGTCCGGCGCGCACACCCTGGATCCGGGGATCTATGGCTGTGACGGTGCCGGAAGCATCGGTACGGGGAGCTTCGGGTTGTGAGCGCGGCCTTCTCTGGGGCCGAGGGCCGGGGTTTGACGCGTAGGTAATTTCCTACCTATTGTGATCGGGTGCCCTACCGCTTGAAATCCGGAGACGCCGATCGTGTGTTCGGCGCGCTGGCCAACCCGACCCGGCGCGACATCCTCGACCTGCTGCTCGCGGGCGAGCAGTCGGTGCAGGTGATCGCCGAGCGCTTCGACATGGCACGGCCCAGCGTCTCGGAGCATCTGAAGGTGCTGCGGGACGCGGGTCTGGTGACCGAGGACAAGCGTGGGCGGCAACGGTTCTACCGCGTGGAACCGAACCCCTTGCACGACGTGCAGTCCTGGCTCGATCCGTTCGAACGGTTCTGGCGGGCCCGGCTGCGTGACCTGGGTGCGGTGCTCGACGCCATGCCCGACCAGCCCGACGATCCCGACGAGAAGGACCGATGATGACCGAGGACCGCACCAGGATCGAACTCGACCAGTTCTATCCGCATCCGCCCGCGAAGGTGTGGCGGGCGCTCACCACCCCGGAACTCATGGGGCAGTGGATGATGCGGCCCGCCGGGTTCGAGCCGGTGGTGGGCACGGTCTTCGAGATGACCACCCAGCCCATGCCCGGCCAGAACTTCTCCGGCGAGATCCGCGGCCGGGTGCTCGAGGTCGTCGAGCCCGAACTGCTCACCCTCACCTGGAGCGACGCCAAGGCCGAGCGGGAGACGGGCTGGGTGATCAGCTGGACCCTGCGTCCCGAGGGGCACGGCACCCGAGTCCTGTTCAGCCACAGCGGTTTCGACCCCGAGGACCCGGTCATGCAGCGTGCCCGCGGCATCATGGGCGGCGGCTGGCAGGGCATGCACGACCGGCTCGGTTCGGTCCTGGCCGCCGCCTGACCCGGCTCAGGCCCGGAATTCGGTGAGGTGGTCGCGCACCCAGTCGGCATAGGTGCGGGGCGCCCGGCCGAGGACCTGCTCGACGTCGCCGGTGACGATGGCGTTCCCGCCGTCGCGGACGAACGCCTGACCGGCCAGCGCGCCTTCCGCGTACTCCTGGGACATGCCGGACTCGAGCATGAATCCGCGGGCCACCGTCAGGGGGATGTCGGTGACGTCGATCGGGCGGTCCAGCGCCGCCGCCAGCACGGTGGCCTGGTCGTGGGTGGTCAGCGCCGCGGGACCGGTGAGGGTGTAGATCCGTCCCGCATGGTCGTCGGAGAGCAGGGCTTCGGCCGCCACCGCCGCCACATCGCGCGGATCGACCACGCCCTGTGCGCCGGCGCCGGTCATGTTCGGGACCGGCTGACCGGCCTGGATCGGCGTACTCCAGCTGCGCGTGTTGGAGGCGAAACTGCTGGGCCGCAGGATGGTCCAGGCCACCGCGCTCTCGCGCACCGCCTGCTCGCCGGGCATATGCCAGGTGCCGACCCGGCCCAGCTCGGGATCCCCGGTGCCGATGGCGGACAGTTTCACCAGACGACGCACCCCGGCTTCGCGCGCCGCCGCGACCAGCGCCCGATCCAGTTCCACATAGTCGGGGCCGAGCAGCCCGACCAGGAATGCCGCTTCGGCGCCGGCGAAGGCGGCGGCCATGGACTCGGTGTCGGCGTAGTCGCCGCGCGCCACCTCGACTCCTTCCGGGACCCGCGCCTGCTCCGGATTCCGGGTCACCGCACGGACTTTCACCTCCCGCGCGGCCAGCAACCGGACGACTTCACTGCCGATGGTGCCCGTGGCACCGGTGATAACGATCATGTCCATCACCCTGCCGCCGGGCCTGGCCGGCGGGATAGGAAAAACCGGCACAGCCGGACCGGCCGCCGCTGCCTAGAGTGGATTCGGTGACCACCGCGCAAACCCTGGCTCCCGTCGTGTCCGCCGAGGACCTCGAGCGCCGTACGCCGCCGCCCGCCGGGCTGCGCCCCTGGATCGCCGAGATAGCCCACATCCCGACCGTCGATCCCGGGCAGGTCGCCTTCAGCCACTTGCCGATGGCCGCCACCTCGATCGTGTTGCGCCGCGAGGCATCCGGCCGCCGCGACGCCTGGGTGGTGGGCCCGCGCACCCGAGCCACCTACGCCCACCCGGAGCGCCCCGCGACTTCTTCTACACCGTCCCGCTGGCCCCCGGCGACCGCATCCTGAT
>NZ_JBSGCY010000184.1:0-11010 GCF_053602115.1 Nocardia sp. NPDC004582
CCGCGATTGGACGCGCACGGCAGCAGCGTGCGCGGAGTCAAGGCGTGCCGGGAACTGTCGGCGCAGACCGCGCCGCCGGCGGCGACGTGGAAGGCGCGATGCGGGCCGGGGGTGGCGCAGCGGGCGCAGTCGTCGAGAGCCGGGGCCCAGCCCGCGAAACCCATGGCGCGCAACAGGAACGCGTCGAGGATCAGTTCGTGCGGGCGACGGCCCAGGGCGATGGCGCGCAGGGCGCCGGCGGTGAGGGTGTGCAGGCGGGCCGCGGGCGCGCCCTCCTCACCCGCGAGGCGTTCGGCGGTCTCCAGGACCGCGCAGGCGGTGGTGTAGCGGCCGTAGTCGGCGACGATGTCGGCGGCGAAGGTCTCGACCGTGTGCACCTGGGTGACGGTGTCGAGATTGCGGCCCGGGTGCAGCTGGATGTCGACATAGGCGAACGGTTCCAGGCGGGCGCCGAACTTGGAGCGAGTGCGCCGCACACCCCGGGCTACCGCGCGCACCAGACCGTGCTGGCGGGTCAGCAGCGTGACGATACGGTCCGCCTCGCCCAGCTTGTGCTGGCGCAACACCACCGCATGATCCCGATACAACCGCACCGCAACAGTCTCGCACGCGGGACCGACCGGGCGGTGACGAGTCACGGCGTGTATCGCCGCGGGCGCGGTTAGAAGTTCATTGGCCCGCGATTGGCGACCGGCGCCAGGCTGAGACCCGTCAGGCAGAGCATTCGGACGCACCCGGCGGAGGACTCCATGACGCGCCAGACTCCCGCCGCCGGATCACGCTGGGCGGCCGTGCCGTCCGCGCCCCGATCGCTGCGCACCATCCGGCGGGCGTCCGGGGCGACCCACATCTGTACTGCCGTCCGGCCCCGGAGGGGTGGGCCGGACGGCAGTACGCCCGCCGACGAGCGGCGCGGAGATCAGTAGGGCCGGAAGTGGTCTCTCACAAGCGCCAACTGTTGGACGTGTGACCAAAGTCGCGCTATGTTACTCCCCAGTACAAAGGAGACGGGATTCACATGGCTTTGGCGGCGGTCGGCGAACTCGGGCTGACGGAACTCGCGGCGGCACTGGCGGCGGGCACGGTGACATCGGTCGAGGCGACCACGGCGGTGCTCGATCGCATCGAGGCCGGTCAGGGCGCATTGAACGCCTTCCGGATCGTGCGGCGGGCCGAAGCGCTCGCCGAGGCCGCCGACGCGGATCGCAAACTCGCCGCCGGACACCGCGAACCGCTGCTCGGGGTGCCGCTCGCCATCAAGGACGACACCGACCTGGCCGGCACGCCAACGGCTTTCGGCTGCGGCGGCGACTTCCCGGCCAAGACCGAGGACGCCGAGGCGGTGCGGCGGCTGCGGGCCGCGGGCGCGGTCATCGTCGGCAAGACCAACACCTGCGAGCTCGGCCAGCTGCCCTTCACCAGCGGAGACGCCTTCGGCCACACCACGAATCCGTGGAGCGCGGACCACACCCCCGGCGGTTCGTCGGGCGGTTCCGCGGCCGCGGTCGCGGCCGGTTTGGTGCCCGCCGCACTGGGTTCCGACGGCGCGGGCTCGGTCCGCATCCCCGCCGCCTGGAACAACCTGTTCGGCATCAAGCCCCAGCGCGGCCGCATCTCCACCTGGCCACTGCCCGAAGCCTTCTACGGGCTCACCGTGAACGGCCCGCTCGCGCGCACCGTCGCCGACGCCGCCCTGCTGCTCGACGCCGCCGCCGGCCCGCACCCCGGCGACCTGCACACCCCGCCCGCGCTGCGCGTCTCCGACGCGGTCGGCCGCGATCCCGGCCGCCTGCGCATCGCACTGTCGCTACGAATCCCGTTCACCGCCACCAAGACCGCGCTCGACCGCGAGGTCGAGGCCCGGGTGCACGCCACCGCCGCCACCCTGCGCCGCCTCGGCCACGAGGTGACCATCGCCGACGTCCACTACGGCGTCCTGATGGGCGCGACCTTCCTGCCGCGCTCCATGGTCGGCATCCGCGAGGCCCTGCACCGGCTGCCCGGCGCGCAGGTCGACCCGCGCACCCACCACAACGCCACCGTCGGCCGCCTGCTGTCCCCGGTGCTGTTCGCCGCCCGCGCGGCGGAACCGTTGCTGCGCAAGCAAACCGGCCGCATCTTCGACGACTTCGACCTGGTACTGGCCCCCACCACCGCCACCCCGCCCCCCGGCGTCCACGAGATCGACGACATCGGCTCCTGGGCCACCGACGAACTCATCACCGCCGCCTGCCCCTACACCTGGCCGTGGAACGTCCTGGGCTGGCCCGCCGTCAACATCCCCTCCGGCTTCACCGCCACCGGACTCCCGGTCGGCTCCCAACTGATGGGCCCCGCCAACTCCGAGCACCTACTGGTCTCGGTCGCGTCCCAACTGGAATCCGAACTCCAATGGCACAAAACCCGCCCCACCCCCTGGTGGCCCCAGCCCTGAAACGGCGAGTGGCACATCCTGGACGGAAATCCGGACGAATCCCCTCCAGGGTGTGCCACTCGGCGTCAGCGGGCGGGTTAGAAGCCTAGCTTGCCGAGCTGTTTGGGGTCGCGTTGCCAGTCCTTGGCTACCTTGACGTGCAGGTGGAGGTAGATGCGGGTGCCCAGGATGTGTTCGATTTGCTTGCGGGCGTTGGTGCCGACCTCCTTGAGGCGGGCGCCGCCCTTGCCGATGATGATGGCCTTCTGGCTGGGGCGCTCCACGTACAGCAGGGCGTGCACGTCGAGCATGCCCTCGGCGGAACGGCGGCCGTCGGTCTCGGTGTCCTCGTTCTCCTCGCGCTCGAGCACCTCCTCGATGACCACCGCGAGCGAGTGCGGGAGCTCGTCGCGCACGCCCTCCAGGGCGGCCTCGCGAATGAGCTCGGCCATCAGGACTTCCTCGGGCTCGTCGGTGAGCTCGCCGTCCGGGTAGAAGGCCGGGCCCTCGGGCATCTGCGAGGCGATGACGTCGATGAGCACCTCGACCTGCTCGCCCTTGACCGCCGACACCGGAACCACCTCGGCCTCGGGGCCCAGCAGCTGGGAGACCGCCATCAACTGGTGCGCGACCTGGTCGCGGCTCACCTTGTCGATCTTGGTGACCACGCCCAGCAGGGTGGTCTTGGGCGCCATGGTCTTGATCTGCTCGACGATCCAGCGGTCACCGGGACCGATCTTCTCGTCGGCCGGAATGCAGACCGCGATCACGTCGACCTCGGAATACGTATCGCGCACCAGGTCATTGAGCCGTTGGCCGAGCAGGGTGCGCGGCCGGTGCAGACCGGGGGTGTCCACCAGGATCAGCTGCGCGTGGTCGCGGTGCACGATGCCGCGAATGGTGTGCCGGGTGGTCTGCGGCCGCGAGGAGGTGATCGCGATCTTCTGCCCCACCATGGCATTGGTCAGCGTGGACTTGCCGGTGTTCGGCCGGCCCACGAAACACACGAAGCCGGAACGGAATTCGCCCTTGCCGTCGCCCTTGCCGCTCATTCGAAGACCTCCGATTCGGTGTCCAGGTCGAAACCCGCCGGGACCTGGCGCGCGCCCGCGATATTGTCCTCCGGGCGTTGCGCGGCGATGGGGTTCTCCACCCCGTAATGGTCGTCGGCGTCGAGCACGTCGAACACCGCGCCCTTGACGTCGCTGAAAATGATTCGCGCCGTGGGCGATACCTCACGCACCGCCGCGACACCGGGATCGGACAGCTTGCCCGCCACCACCACGGCCGCCTCGAAACCGGTCGCGCCACTGGAGATCGCGGCCGCCACGGCCGCCTGCAGGGCGGTCAGCGGGAGCGCGCTCAACGCCACCGTCCCGGCCGCGTAGGTGCGGCCATCGGTGTCGCGCACGGCCGCGCCGCCGCGGCCGCCGGTGCGGCCCATCGCGCCGCGGGCGAGCACCCGCAGCTTGCCGTCCTCGGCGTCGAGCTCAATCATCGGCGTTCATCTCGGTCATCGGCCTCTCCGTCCTCGTATGCGCCGCCCGGTTCCTGTTCCGCCGGTTCGGTTCTCGTCCTGTCCTGGGCCCTGCGCACCACCACCGTGTGGATCCGCATGCGGCCGCGCGCGTCGGCGCCGCCCTCCCCCTTCAATTGCAGACCCTGGACGACGGCCTTGGAGCCGGGCAGCGGGACGCGGCCCAGGGCATGGGCGAGCAGACCGCCGACGGTGTCGACGTCCTCCTCGTCGATCTCCACATCGAACAACTCGCCCAGATCGTCGATGGGCAGCCGCGCCGAGACCCGGAACTTGCCGGGGCCGATCTGCTCGATCGGCGCGATCTCGTCCTTGTCGTACTCGTCGGCGATCTCGCCCACGATCTCCTCGAGAATGTCCTCGATGGTGACCAGGCCCGCGATGCCGCCGTACTCGTCGACCAGCACCGCCATGTGGTTGCGATGGCGCTGCATCTCGTCGAGCAGCGCGTCGAGGGGCTTGGAGTCGGGAATGAAGACGGCGGGCCGCATGACCTGGCGCACCTTCACCTTCCGGCTCCGATCCGCGTACGGGACAAGGTCTTTCAGGTAGACGACGCCGAGAATATCGTCGACGTTCTCCCCGATCACCGGTATCCGCGAATGCCCCGACCGCACGGCCAGCGACATGGCCTGCGCCGCGGTCTTGTCCGCCTCGATCCACACCATCTCGGTGCGCGGCACCATCACCTCGCGCGCCGGGGTGGAGTCCAGCTCGAACACCGACTGGATCATGCGGGCCTCGTCGGCGTCCACCACGCCGCGCTCGCCCGCCAGATCCACCACCTCGCGCAGCTCGATCTCGGAAGCGAAGGGGCCGTTGCGGAATCCCTTACCGGGGGTGATCGCATTACCGATCAGGATGAGCAGGCGGCTGATCGGGCCCAGCAGCGAGCCGATGGCCTGCAAGGGCAGCGACGCGCCCAAGGCCAGCGAATACGCGTGCTGACGGCCCAGCGTGCGCGGGCCGACACCGATCACCACATAGTCGACCAGCACCATGACCGCCGCGGTGATCAGCAGCGCCGGGGCCTCGGCCAGCCAGTCCAGCAGCACCGCCGCCAGCAATACCGTCGCCGTGATCTCGCACGTAAGGCGGAGCAGCACCATGAGATTCACATAGCGCGGCCGATCCGCGATGATGCGCGCCAGCCGCGCCGCCCCGGTCCGCTCGACGCGCACCAGATCCTCCACGCGCGCGGGCGAAATGGTGTTCAGCGCCGAATCCAGCGCCGCGAACACCCCGCCGGCCGGGACCAGAACGATCGCCAGCAGCAGTAGAACGAATGAATTCACGCCGGGCCCAGCGGATCACCGGTGGTGTCGGTGAATCCGGTCTTGCCCAGCAGCCGCTGGTCGCGCTCGGCCAGCTCGGCGCGGCGCATCTCCTGGCGGACGTTCTCGTACCAGCCCTCCAGCAGGGAGGCCTGCAACGCGAACATCTCCTTCTCCTCCTCCGGCTCGGCGTGGTCGTAGCCGAGGAGGTGCAGGACGCCGTGCACGGTCAGCAGCGCCAGCTCGTGATCCATGGAGTGCCCGGCCTTCTCGGCCTGCTGGGCCGCGAACTCGGGGCAGAGCACGATGTCACCGAGCATGGAGGGGCCGGGCTCGGCGGCATCGGGCCGCCCGCCCGGCTCCAGCTCGTCCATGGGGAAGCTCATGACGTCGGTCGGACCCGGTAGGTCCATCCAGCGCATGTGCAGATCCGCCATGGTGTCGAGATCGACCAGCACCATCGACAGCTCGGCCGCCGGATGGACGTCCATCTGACCGATGACGAACCGCGCGACGCTGACCAGTTCTTCTTCGGATACCTCGATACCCGATTCGTTGGCGATCTCGATACTCACCCGATCAGCGTAGTGGTCGAGTTCAGTGCCGGTCTCCCCGGCTCGCGGCACGTCGCTGCGCCCGATTGCCCGGATAGTGCACCGCCGCCGGCGGGCGGGTGTCGGACTCGTAGCGGTCGTAGGCGTCCACGATCGCTCCGACCAGGCGGTGACGGACCACATCGGCGCTGGTGAGCTCGGCGATATGGATGTCGTCGATGCCGTGCAGGATCTCCGTGGCCGCGCGCAGACCCGACCGCGCGTTGTTCGGCAGGTCGACCTGGGTGATGTCACCGGTCACCACGATCTTGGAACCGAAGCCCAGCCGGGTGAGGAACATCTTCATCTGCTCGGCCGTCGTGTTCTGCGCCTCGTCGAGAATGATGAACGAGTCGTTGAGCGTGCGACCACGCATGTACGCCAGCGGCGCGACCTCGATGACCCCGGCCTGCATGAGCTTCGGGATCGCCTCGGGATCCATCATGTCGTGCAGGGCGTCGTAGAGCGGGCGTAGATACGGGTCGATCTTCTCGTTGAGCGTGCCCGGCAGGAAGCCCAGCCGCTCCCCCGCCTCGACCGCGGGCCGGGTCAGGATGATGCGGTTGACCTGCTTGGTCTGCAACGCCTGCACGGCCTTGGCCATGGCCAGATAGGTCTTGCCGGTACCGGCCGGGCCGACGCCGAACACGATGGTGTGCGCGTCGATGGCGTCGACGTAGCGCTTCTGGTTCAGCGTCTTGGGCCGGATGGTCTTGCCGCGCCGGGACAGGATGTCCAGGCTCAGCACCTCGGCCGGGGAGTCCGAGGAACCCTCGGTGAGCATGGAGTAGGTGTGCCGCACCGCCTCGGGCGTGACCACCCGATTGCGCGCGGTCAACGCGACCAGCTGGGCCACCACCCGCTCGGCCAGCGCCACCTCGGCCGGTTTGCCGGTCAGGGTGACGGAGTTGCCGCGGACGTGGATATCGGCATCGAGGAGGCGCTCGAGTTCACGCAGGTTCTCATCAGCCGAACCCAGGAATCCGAACACCGATTCCGGTGCCAATTCGATGCTCGAACGAACGGTCCGCCCCGCCGGTCCGGAACCGTCGACACCGCCGATGCGGGCAGTGGAAGTGCTCTGATCGCCGATTTCGCCTGGTGTTCTCAAAAGTGGCTATGGCCTGCTTTCCGGTCTCGAAGCCGTCGTCGTTGACAGAAGTTTACCGCCGCCCACCGACACCGCCCAGTGAATAAGCGGCTACCAGCAGGCATAACGCCCCGCCGACACGCAACTGCGGCTGGGCCGAATCCATTCCGTGGCGAACCCGCCGGGATCGATCCTCCGGCCCGGGGAGCGAGCGCTACCAGCGCGGGGTGAGCGCGCCCAGCGCACCCAGCGCGACGGCCGCCGCGGTGGAGGTGCGCAGCACGGTGGGACCGAGCAGGACGATGTCGGCCCCGGCGTCGGCGAGGGCCTGCAGCTCGGAATCGTCCAGGCCGCCCTCGGGGCCGACGATGAGGACGATCTCGGGAATCCGCTCGAAAGACATTTCGGTCAAACGGGATTCACCGGACTCGTGCAGGGCGGCCACCAGCGCGCCCCGCGCCTTGGCCGAGCGCACCAGTTCCAGCAGGTCCCGAGTGCTGTGCAGCTCCGCCACATCCGGGATGTAGGCGCGCCGCGACTGGCGGGCGGCCTGCTTGGCGGCGGCGCGCCACTTCTCGACGCCCTTGCGGGCCTTGGACTCCCAGTTGGAGACGCAGCGCAGCGCCTGCCAGGGGACGATGGCGTCGGCGCCCGCCTCGGTCATCAGCTCGACCGCCAGCTCCGAGCGGTCGGATTTGGGGAGGGCCTGGACCACCGTCACCTGCGGGGTCCAGGGCTCGGCCCGCCGCTTGGACAGCACCTTCAGGTCCAGGCGGTCCTTCTGGGCCGCAACCACTTCCGAATCGGCGAGGGTCCCGTGCCCGTCGGACAGGGTGATGGGTTCCCCCACCCGGATGCGGCGCACCGTGGCGGCGTGGCGGCCCTCGGGGCCGTCCAGCACGGCGGTCGCACCCGGTTCGGGGATCTCGTCGAGGTAGAAGACGGTGGCGGCCAAGGGATCAGCGTCCGCTGAAGGAGGCGCGCAGGCGGGCGAACAGACCCGAGTTGTGCTCGGACTGCGCCGAGAGCACCTCGGTGAGTTCGTTGGCCCGCATGCCCTTGTACTTGCGCAGCAGGTCCGACTGCTTGGCGTCGAGCTTGGTCGGCACCACGATGTCGAGGTGCGCGATCAGATCGCCACGAGAGTTGGCGCGCAGCTTGGGCATACCGTGGCCGCGCAGCACCGACGCCTCGCCGGGCTGGGTGCCGGCCGGGATGGTCAGCTCGACCGGGCCGTCGAGGATGGTGTCGATCACGACCGTGGTGCCCAGCGCCGCGTCCACCATCGGAACCCGGATGGTGCAGTGCAGGTCGTCGCCATCGCGCACGAAGGTGTCGTGCGGCTGCTCCACGATCTCCACGTACAGGTCGCCGGCCGGACCGCCGCCGGGACCGACCTCACCCTGGGCCGCGAGGCGCACCCGCATGCCGTTGGCCACACCGGCCGGGATCGGCGCGGCGATCTCGCGGCGCGAACGCACCCGGCCGTCGCCGCCGCACTTGCGGCAGGGGTCCGGAATCGTCTCGCCCGCGCCCCGGCAGGTGGGGCAGGGTCGCGAGGTCATGACCTGGCCGAGGAAGGACCGCTGCACGGTCTGCACCTCACCCGCGCCGCCACAGGTCTCACAGCGCACCGGCTTGGAGTTGCCGTTGGTGCCCGAACCCTGGCACAGGTCGCACAGGATGGCGGTGTCGACGGTCAGGTGCTTGGTGACACCGACCGCGCACTCCTGCAGCGAAAGCCGGGTCCGCAGCAGCGAATCCGCGCCCGGCTGCACCCGGCCGCGCGGCTTGCGAGTGCCGCCGGAGGCATTCATGCCGCCGAAGAACGCCTCGAAGACATCGCCGAGGCCGCCGAAGCCGGCGCCCGAGAAGCCGCCGCCCATCCCGCCGCCGGATTCCATCGGGTCACCGCCGAGGTCGACGATGCGCCGCTTCTCGGGGTCCGACAGCACCTCGTAGGCCGTGGAGACCTCGCGGAACTTCTCCTGGGCCTCCGGCTCCGGATTCACGTCGGGATGCAGTTCGCGGGCCAGTTTCCGGTAGGCGCGCTTGATCTCCTGGTCGGTCGCACCCCGTGCGACTCCGAGCAGTCCGTAATAGTCCCGTGCCACGTGTGTCTCTAGTCCTGTTTCGTCTCGTGCTTGCTCACCGTTCGGCGAGCACCTCACCGATGTACCGGGCGACGGCCGCCACCGAGGCAATGGTCCCCGGATAGTCCATGCGCGTCGGCCCCAGCACCCCCATACCTCCGAGCACCGTACCGGTCAGCCCGTAACCGGTGGACACCACGGCCGTCCCGCGCATCTGCTCGACCTTGGTCTCCTCACCGATCTGCACCGTCACGGTACCCGGCTGCTGTGCCGCGGCCAGCAGCTTCAACACGATCACCTGCTCCTCGAGCGCCTCGAGCACGGTGCGCAGGGAGCCCGGGAAACCGTTGCCGGGGAAGTCGGAGGCATTGCGGGTGAGGTTGGCGGTGCCGCCCAGCACGAGGCGTTCCTCGGCGTGCTCGACCAGGGTCTCGACCAGCACGGTCGACACCCGGACCAGCACGTCGCGCAGCTTGGCCGGGGAGTGCTCGGGCAGTTCGGCCACCGCCGCGGAGGCCGCGGCCAGGCGCTTGCCCTCCATCGCCTTGCCGAGCATGCCGCGCAGCGCGGCCAGGTCCTCGTCGCTGATCAGATTGCCCAGGTCGACCAGGCGCTGATCGACGCGGCCGGTGTCGGTGATCACCACCAGCAGCAGTCTCGCCGGATTGAGCGCGACCACCTCGATGTGCCGCACGGTCGACGCCGACACCGTCGGGTACTGGACCATGGCGACCTGCCGGGTCAGCTGCGCGAGCAACCGGACCCCGCGGCGCAGCACATCGTCGAGATCGACGCCGCTCTCCAGGAATTCCATGATGGCCCGGCGTTCCGGACCGGACAGCGGCTTCACCTCGGAGATGTGGTCGACGAACTGCCGGTAGCCCTTGTCGGTCGGGATGCGGCCGGAGGAGGTGTGCGGCTGGGCGATGTAGCCCTCGGCCTCGAGCACCGCCATGTCATTGCGGACCGTCGCGCTGGACACCCCGAGGTTGTGCCGCTCCACCAGGGTCTTGGACCCGATCGGTTCCTTGGTCGCGATGTAGTCCGCGACGATGGCCCGCAGGACCTCGAGCCGTCGCTGCTCAGTGCTCGACATGATGGCCCCACCTCCTCGCTCGCCTCGGGCACGCCTGGCGCGTCCCCGAGCCTTCCGCGGCGGGACACTCGGCACCGGCCATACGGAATTCCCGGATTATCCACTCCAGGATAGTTGGCGTCGCGCAACCGGCCGCACCGGCAAGAAGCCGGAGGTGCGTCGCCCGCGGCCTCACTGCCCGGCGGCGGCCTCCACCGTCGCCGCCACGTCGGCCGGGTGCGAGACCAGGCCGGCGTGCGAGGCGTCGATCGAGGAGACGCGGGCGTTCATCCGCTTGGCCATGTCCCATTGGGACGCGGGCGGAATCACCCGGTCGGCGGTGGACACCAGATACCAGGCCGGCGTCGAGGCCCAGGACGGCGCGCCCGAGGGCTCGAGGTTGGCCGACAGCGCGAGCGAATGCTGGCGGGCGGCCATGTCGGCGGCGGTCGCCGGGTCGACGTCCTGGGCGAAGACCTCGGGGAAGCGGGCCGGGTCGATGTAGGCGTCCAGGTTCTTGCCCGCGATCCCCTGGGCGTCGTCGACCGCCTTCAGCCGCAGCGCGAGCGTCAGCTGCGAGCCCGGGTACTGGATCGGATTCAGTTCCAGCAGTGCGGCTTCGCCCTGCACGGGCGCGAAAGCGGAGATGTAGACCAGTGATTCGACCTTGGGGTCGTGCACATTGCTGATCACGGTGCCGCCGTAGGAGTGCCCGACCAGCACGATCGGCCCGGTGATGCCGTCGATGGCGTGCTGGATCGCGGCCGCGTCGTGGGCGGGGCCGCGCAGCGGATTCTCCGGGGTCACAACGGGATAACCGTCCGCGCGCAGCCGCGCGGCCACGCCGTCCCAGCTGGAGGCGTCGGCGAAGGCGCCGTGCACCAGCACCACCGTCGGCAGGTCGGCCGCGGTCGCCGATCCGGCGGCGAGCGGGC
>NZ_JBSGCY010000185.1:0-10802 GCF_053602115.1 Nocardia sp. NPDC004582
GATCGCCGCCGCCTGCTGGAATCCGCGGCCACCGCCAACCGGCTGGCGGCGGCCTGCGGCGGGGCCTCCACGCCGGCGCTGCGGCAGTCCGCGCAGCCGTTGCCGCTCACCGCGCGGGAACGCGAGATCGCGAATCTGGTCGCGGCCGGGCTGTCCAACCGGCAGATCGCGGACCGGCTGACCGTCTCGGTGCGCACGGTCGAGGGCCATCTGTACCGGGCGTGCATCAAGCTCGATGTCACCGATCGTGAGGCGCTGGCGGATCTGATGCGGGGCGGGACATCTTCCGGCAACGTCGGGCATTGACCGGACGTCGAGTTCTTCGAACCGCTGCCACCTGCAAAATGTGCGATATCTCTCGCCGCCCATGGTCATATCGGCCGGCCGACGCTGGGCGGTAGAGCCAGCGGTTCCCCGTCGGCTACCCTTCCGCGCAGTGTGAACCCGCTGAGAGTCACAAGTTGCGGGGTCACGAAAACTTCGCACCCCAGATCCGGTGCTGTGACGTGCGCCAATGCGGTCGTACCGGGCTGGTGGCAACGCTCTGCCGGGGGCGGTCGCGAATCACCGGCATCGATGGGCGGTCCACCGGACCGGTGAAACGAAATATGTTCGGAAGGTTGGTGTTTCGGCGTGCGTGGTCGAAATCGTGAAATGAACAGCAGCGTCGCCCGGCGCGCGCTCATGGTCGGAGCCGTGCCACTGGCACTGGCCGTGGCCTGCTCGAACGCCGGTGAACCGGCTCAGGTGGCCGACGGCGCCGCCACCCAGGCTTCCGTACCCCTGACCGGCGGTACCGGCACACCGGGCGGCGACAGCTCCCCGAACCGCACCGCCCGGCCCGGAACCGCCGACCCGGATCCCCAGGGCGTCGACGCCACCGGCCCCGGCATCCTCCCCTCGCCCCGCACCGCCGCCGCCCAGCCGGGCGTCGTGCTCCCCACCGGCGACCAGGACCACCCCACCCGCGTGACCACCGCGCAGCCGGGCGTCATCATCCCCCGCCCCGGGCCCGCGTCGCCGCAGCCACAGTCCCAGCTCGCCGACTACCCGGTCCCCGCCAACTTCCGCCCGATCCCCAACACCCGGGACGCGGCCCCGGCCCTGGACGTCCAATCGCTGCACGCCCCCAGCGTCGTCACCCCGGTCCTCCCCATCGCCCCGCCGCCGCGCACCGTCCGCATCGGCGACTTCACCACCCCTGCCCCGGACGAGCTCCCCGACAACATCCTCGACGGCGTCAACGGCGTCGCCGCCGGCGCCGAAGCGGGCCTCGCCACCGGCCTCAACTCCATCGGCGTGAACCCGACCCGCTCCGACAAGATCGCGGCGGGCACCCTCGGCGGAGCGGCCATCGGAGCGGGCTCGGGTGCCGCGGGCGCGGGTATCCCCGCCGCCCTGGCCGGTGCGGCCGTGGGCGGAACGGCCGGTGCGGTCATCGGTACCGCGGTCGGATTCGGTCTCGGATCCGCCGCCGCCGTGGTCATGCCCGGGCTCGCTCCGATCGACGTTCCCGGCGGCATGGTCGGTGGCGCGCTCATCGGTGGCGGTATCGGCGCGGCGGCCGGCGCCGCGGCCGTGGGCCTTCCCGCTGCCGCTCTCGGCGCCGCGGTGGTCGGTACCGGCGGCGCTGCCGTCGGCGGCCTCCTGGGTGGTGCGCTCTGATGCGGAAAGCACTGCGCGGCATCGTGATCGCCGGGTTCGTCACCACCGCCGGTGTGATCGGCGCTCAGTCGGCGTCCGCCACCCCGCCGGTCATCACGACCGAGCCGGGCGGCGTCATCCGGGCGGATATCGCGCCCGGGGAATGGTGGAACTGCGGGGGCTGGAGCCTGCGGCCGCCGTTCATCAATGGCGCGCCGCCGATCGGTCTCGTGCAGGGCCCGGGCACGGCGCGGATGACCTTCACACCCGGCGCCGATGTCTGGGTGTTCTGTACCCGCAACTGGCTCCCCAACTTCGACGCGCAGGCCCTGATCCACCCGGAACTCGACTGGAACCACGTCATCAGAACTCAGAACTGACAGCCGATTTCGTGACGACGCCCGCACCGGTCTGCTCGGCGCGGGCGTCGCTGTCCGGGAAGGGCGGGTCAGAACAGGGTGGGCTCGCCGAAGCCGGGGGTGCGCTCTATTTCGAGCAGACGCTGTTTGGTGGTGAGGCCGCCGGGGGCCGAGAAGCCGTGCAGAGCGTGATCGGCGGCGAGGACCCGGTGGCAAGGGATGATCAGCGGGATGGGGTTGCGGCCGAGGGATTGGCCGACGGCCTGGGCGCCGCCGGGGGCGCCGATACGGTTGGCGACCGCGCCGTAGTTGAGGGTGTGGCCGGGGTCGATGGCTCGGGTGACCGCGTAGACGGCTCGGTCGAAGTCGTTGAAGAGGGTGGGGTCCACGGGAATCCAGCGGAGGTCGTCGAGGTCGCCGGTGAGGTGGGCCTGGATCCGGGCGATGGCCTCGGATATCTCGGGGGTGGGGGCGGCCTCGTGCAGCTCGGCGCGGCGGTGGCGGCGCAGGATATGCGTGCGGGTGGCCGCCGGGTCGCGGTCGGGGAGGGCGAAACGCAGGACGCCGGCGGCGCTCCAGGCGATGGCGCATACGCCGATCGCGGTATCGAAGAGCGCCGCCGACGCCTGGGGACGGACCGGGGCGGACATAAGGCCAGTGTGCACGGTGGCACCGACAGAACGCGGATTCAAGTCCAGTTGCTTAGAACTGGACTGACTCGTTGCGGCACGGGATGGTGGACAGGGCCGCCGCGGCCGAGGAGCCGCGACCGAACTTCCGGTGCGGCGGGGCGGCGGGCACATCGGGGCGCAGGGACGCGACGGCGGCGAGGTCCGAATACTGGCGGGCCGCTTCATATTCGCCGACCGACCAGTCCGACATGGGAGCATGCGGGCGATACCGCTCCAGCAGCACGCCCCAGCGCTCACCGGGCGCGGGCGCATACCGGTACACGAGACCGGCGAACGCGGCGACAATCACGAGGGAACCCAGTAGTGCGACCATCACCCCATGGTGGACCCACCCTGGACTTGAAGAAAATATCCAGTGCCTGGATACTGGCCTGTATGGCGACACGAGTGATCGGCGCGGCCAGTCTCACCCGCGATCTGGGCCGGTGGCGCAATGACGAACCGGGCACGGCCGCCGACAGCGGCAAACGGTCCACGCGGCCCGCGTACGTGGCCCTGGCGGAGAGCATCCGCCTGCTCATCCACGACGGCCGCGCCCCGCTCGGCGTGGCCCTACCGAGCGAACGCGATCTGTCCGCCAGCCTCGCGGTCAGCCGCACCACCGTCACCTCCGCGTATTCGCTACTGCGCGAACACGGTTACCTGATCAGCCGCCAGGGCTCCCGCAGCACCGTGGCGCTGCCGCCGACCGTGGTGCACGACGGCGCGAAACCGGCGCGCAGCATCCTGGCCATGATGGCGCAGCCGGAACTGCCGACCATCGACATGACCTACGCGGCCATGGCCGCCCCACCGCAGATGACCGAGGCGTACTCCTTTGCCCTGCAAGGTCTTCCGACCTATCTCGGCACGCACGGCATGGACCCGGTGGGTGTGCTCATGCTGCGCGAGGCGCTGGCCCGCCGCTACACCGAGCGCGGCCTGCCGACCGAACCGGACCAGATCCTGATCACCCTGGGCGCGCAGCACGGCCTGCGCCTGCTGCTGAACGTGCTCACCACCCCGGCCGAGCGGGTGCTGATCGAGCACCCCACCTACCCGAACGCCATCGAGGCCATCCGGGACGTGGGCGCGCGCCCGGTCCCGGTGCCGATGCGCCCCGACGGCTGGGATCTCGACGGAATCCGCAGTGCCGCACGGCAAACCGCCGCCAGCGTGGCCTACCTGATCCCCGACTTCAACAACCCCACCGGCCACCTGCTCGACGCCGAGGGCCGCGCCGAACTGGCCGCCATCGCCCGCGAAACCCGGATGACGGTGATCGTCGACGAATCCATGGTGGACCTGGACCTGACCGATCTCGAATCGCCGCCGCCGGCCGCGGCTTTCGCGCGCGGTTCGGAGATCGTGACCATCGGCTCGGCCTCCAAGTCGTTCTGGGGCGGCCTGCGCGTCGGCTGGGTGCGCGCCAACCAGGCGCTCATCACCAAGCTGCTGGGCACCCGCTCGACCGTCGACCTCGGCACGCCCGTCATGGATCAGCTGGCGACCGTCCACCTGCTCCGCAACGCCGACGAAATCCTCACCACCCGAAGGGATCAGCTCCGGTCCCGCCGCGCCGTCCTGCTGGAGACCCTCGCCGAGGAGCTCCCCGACTGGCGTGTCGAACCGGGTGCGGGCGGCATGTCCCTGTGGGCGCAGCTCCCGGCGCCGGTATCCACCGCGCTCGCCGCGACCGCCCCGAATCACGGCGTCTTGCTCGCTGCCGGACCGCGTTTCGGTGTGCAGGGCGCGTTCGAACGCTTCATCCGTCTCCCGTTCACCCACGAGGAGCCGGACCTGCGGGTCGCGGTGAAGTCCATCGCGGCGGCCTTCGCGGGCCTCAACCCGCACGCCGCCGACCCCCTGGCCCCGCTGATCACCTACTGAGGCTCCCCGCCTGCTGGAGTCTCCGGAAGCGAGCGCGGTCCACGCAACGAATTCGCCCCCGCCACAAGAGTTGTGGCGGGGGCGAGTTATCGACAGCGCGGAGTGCTCGAAACCTCAGCCGAGGATGTCGTGGCGCACGATGGTCTGGTCGCGGCCGGGGCCGACGCCGATGCACGAGACCCGCGCGCCGGACAGCTCTTCCAGTCGCTTCACGTACGCCTGGGCGTTGGCCGGCAGCTCCTCGAAGGCGCGGCAGCCGGAGATGTCCTCCCACCAGCCGGGCATCTCCTCGTAGATGGGCTTGGCGTGGTGGAAGTCGGTCTGGGTGGTGGGCATCTGCTCGACGCGCTCACCGTCGATCTCGTAGGCGACGCAGATCGGGACGGTGTCCAGGCTGGAGAGCACGTCCAGCTTGGTGAGGAAGTAGTCGGTGATGCCGTTGACGCGGGTGGCGTAGCGGGCGATCACGGCGTCGAACCAGCCGGTGCGGCGGGCGCGGCCGGTGGTGACGCCGACCTCGCCGCCGGTCTTGGCCAGGTAGGTGCCGGACTCGTCGAAGAGCTCGGTCGGGAACGGGCCGGAGCCGACGCGGGTGGTGTAGGCCTTCAGGATGCCGAGCACCGTGGTGATCTTGTTGGGGCCGACGCCCGCGCCCACGGCCGCGCCGCCCGCGGTCGGGTTGGACGAGGTGACGTACGGGTAGGTGCCGTGGTCGACGTCGAGCAGGGTGCCCTGCGAGCCCTCCAGCAGCACGATCTCGTCGCGCTCCAGCGCCTCGTTGAGCAGCAGGCGCGAGTCGGCGATGCGGTGTTTGAAGCCCTCGGCCTTCTCCAGCACCTCGTCCACCACCTGCTGCGGGTCGAGCGCGCGGCGGTTGTAGATCTTGACCAGCACCTGGTTCTTGAATTCCAGTGCGGCCTCGACCTTCTGGGTGAGGATCTTCTCGTCCAGCACGTCGGCGACGCGGACGCCGACGCGGGCGACCTTGTCCTGGTAGCAGGGGCCGATGCCGCGGCCGGTGGTGCCGATCTTCTTGTTGCCGAGGAAGCGTTCGGTGACCTTATCGATGGCCACGTGGTACGGCATGATCAGGTGCGCGTCGGCCGAGAGCAGCAGGCGGGAGGTGTCCACGCCGCGCTCTTCCAGACCGGCGAGTTCGGCCAGCAGCACGCCCGGATCCACGACCACGCCATTGCCGATGACGTTGGTCACATCGGGGGTGAGAATGCCGGACGGGATCAGGTGCAGGGCGAAGCTCTCACCATTCGGCAGCACGACGGTGTGCCCCGCGTTGTTGCCGCCTTGGTATCGAACTACCCACTGGACCCGGTCACCGAGCAGATCGGTGGCTTTGCCCTTGCCCTCGTCGCCCCACTGGGCGCCGATCAGCACGATTGCCGGCATGCGAGTGTCTCCTACGGGTTCGACGCGCAGCACCCATGTTGCTGCAGCTACCCGCCATCAGAAGGCGGTGGCCGTGGGCACACTTTACTGGATGGCCACATACATCCAGGTGCACGCCCCGGCTCTGGGTGCACACCACATGACCCTGAGTGAACCCGGCATAACGGATGCGCACTGAGGACAGCAGGGCAAATGAGACAGGGCTATGGTGGCACGGGGAGAGGGACCGGCAGGGGGTTCCATCGGGACGCAGCGAGGCGGATAGGTGTTGGCAGGCCAGAGGAGGGTGTTCGGCAGTTGAGTACCCACGTTCTCCGCTGCGACGGCGCACCCGTTCCCATCGCGCTCGCTTCCCTGCCCCTCACGCAGACCGCCGCCATTCCCGACACCGGGACCCTGGACGAGCTGCTGCCGGTGATGGCCGCCGACAGTCTGCCGCGCCTCATCGTGCTCGGTGAGGACGCCGGACTGGCCGCCGTGCTCACCCACCTCATGCGCACCGAACGGCTCGGCGTGGAGATCGGCTACGTGCCCATCGACCGCACCTACGGCTCCCGCGCCTACGAGACCGGCACCGGGTCCGCCGCCGCCAAGCGGGCACTCGAGGGCCGCGCCGTCGAGACCCCGCTGATCCGCGACGACACCGGCAAGGTGCTCATCGGCCGCGCCACCATCGTCGGCGAGGCCGGCGCGAAACTCGAGGGCGAGGCCTACGTCGACGACACCCGGTTGTTCACCGGAAAGGTCGCGGCCCTGCATGTTTCACCCATGCTGGAGATGCCGGGCCTGCACGCCACCGTGCACCGCGGCCTGCGCAAGAAGCGCTGGGTCGCCGGGCGCGCCATGCAGCTCGGCACGCCGGGCGCGCTGGTCACCCGCGACGGGATCACCGCCGATCGGGTGGTGAAGCGCTCCACGTTCTATCGACACCACGAGCCTTGGCTGCTGGTTCGCTGATTCGCCCCCAGAATGGTTGTCGGCACGGCGAAACCAGCCGGGCCAGTTGGGAGTGACAGGTGGATGACGCGTTCGCGGTGAGACGGGCCTCCGGGGCGGTCCGGCCCAGCCCTGTTTTCTTGGCGGTGGTGGCGGTCGCGGTGCTGGGCGGGGTGCTGGCCTGGACCGCCGACCTCGATTCGCGCCAAGCCCAATTCGGAGTGTTCATCCTGGTGGTGGCCGGGTGGATCGTGTCGGTCTGCCTGCACGAGTTCGCGCACGCGTTCGTGGCGTGGCGGGCCGGGGACCGGGAAGTGGAGATGCGCGGGTATCTCACGCTGAACCCGCTCAAGTACAGCCATCCGCTGCTGTCGATCGGGTTGCCGGTGGTGTTCATCGCGCTCGGCGGGTTCGCGCTGCCGGGTGGCGCGGTGTACGTGCACTCGCACAACTTCAGTCCGCGCACGCAGCGGATGATCAGTGGCGCCGGGCCCGCGGTGAACGCGCTGTGCGCGGTGGCGCTGCTGGTGATCGTGTCGCTGTGGGGCAGCCTGCATTCGAACGCGGCGTTCTGGTTCGGACTGAGTTTCCTTGCCTTCCTGCAGATTTCGGCGACCGTCCTGAACCTGCTGCCGATTCCCGGCACCGACGGGTACGGGATTCTGGAGCCGTCGCTGAGCTATCAGACCCGGCGGGCGCTGGATCAGATCAAGCCGTTCGGCCTGCTGATCCTGTTCGCGCTGCTATTCACGCCGCAGCTGAACCGGTTGTTCTTCGACGGGGTCAACGCGCTGTTCGAGCTGTCCGGGCTGCCGGGCTGGTGGTGGTCGATGGGCAGCCGGTTGACGCGCTTCTGGCTCTGACCCGCGCGGGTCAGTCGATCGGCGTGACGTAGGGGTGCCGGACGGTCGGGGGCAGCAGCGCCATGGCCGACAGCCGGCGCACCCCGCACACCTGCATGAGATCCACCACGATGGACCGCAATTGGGCGAACACCACGTGCGCGGACAGGCCCGCGCCCTCGACCAGGTCCTTGGTCGCGCCCTTGCCGACCGACCGCAGCACCCGGGTCGCCTCGGCCGGATCGGGTTTCTCGTCCGGATCGGCGAGCATCATGCGGCGCACCACGTCCACCGCCTGACCGAGCTTCTCGACCTCCACGATGAGGCCCGGAGCGAGCACCTCGTCGTCACGGACCGAGGTGAGAGCGCGGCGCAACAGCACGCGGGTATTGCGGACCGCGTTGTCGAGCGGGTCGGCGGCGTCCCGCAACCGGCTCAGACGGGCGCGAGAGTTCCAGTACAGCGGGGAGATTCGAATGATCTCCTGGCTGCCTTCGAGGGTGTTGCGCAGGGAGTCGATCGCGCCCTGGGTGCCGCGCACCGACTCCAGCGCCTGCTTGATCTTCGCGGCGTCCTGCTCGAGCAGGCCGTCGGCGCATTCGGTGAGCGCCGCGCCCATCACCTCGAGAATCCCGGCCGCCTGCTCCCGGGCGCGGCGCACCGGGTGCAGCGGAATGGCCGCCACCACCACGATGCCGACCAGGCCGCCCACCAGGGCATCGATCATGCGCAGCGACGCGCCGCCCTGGCCGGGCGGGTAGAGCGTCGCCACCAGCACCGCGGAACTGGCCGCCTGCATGGTGATGACCGGACCGCCGTCGAGGAAGACGGCCGCGCACATGGCCAGCACCACCAGCAGCATGATCTGCCAGCCGCCGGTGCCGACCCGGGACACGAACAGGTCGCCGATGCCGATGCCGACCGCCACGCCCACGATGAGCTCGATCGAGCGGCGCAGCCGGGCCCCGAACGAGACGCCGATGGAGATCATGGCCGCCATCGGCGCGAAGAACGGGTGTTCGTGCCCGATCACGTTGTGGGCGATGAACCAGGCCACGCCCGCGCCGATGGCGCACTGCACGATCGGCAGCAGGGACGAGCGGACCCGACCGGCGGCCGTGCGCACGCGAGTGACGCCGCTCTCGCGGGCGGCGTCGATGGTTTCGCCTAGGCCACCGCTCAATTCAGTCGAGGCCGAGCTCGGCGGCGGCGCGCGGGTCGCAGTCCTCGAGCAGGTCCAGGCAGCGCGCGTACTCGTCGGTCTCGCCGATGGCCCGGGCGGCCTTGGCGAGCGCGCCGACGCTGCGCAGGAAGCCCTGGTTGGGCTCGTGGCTCCACGGCACCGGGCCGAAGCCCTTCCAGCCGTTGCGGCGCAACAGGTCCAGGCCGCGGTGGTAGCCGGTGCGCGCGAAGGCGTAGGCGGAGATGATGTCGAGGTTGACGTCGCCGTCGGCGGCCGCGCCCCGCTCCAGGGCGGCTTCGGCCAGGTGGGCCCAGGCGATGGAGGCGGTCGGGTGGGCCGCCGCGACCTGCACCGGGTCCTGTTTCTGGAGCAGCGCGTCCTCCGCGTCGATGTTTTCCGGAAGGAGGACCGGCTGCGGTCCGAGCAGATCGCCGAAGGAGGTCATGCCGATCATTCTGCACCGGTACCCGGAATGCTCAGTAGGCTGACCTTCGAATCACAGTTCCGCCGATACGAGGGGTGCAGCGCGTGTCCGACCCGAAAGACGACCAGCAGCAGCAGGGCCGTGCCAACCAGGCATCGGGTTCCGCCGCAGGCGACACGGACACCAGCGCCACCCCCGCACGCCCGGCGAACCCGGCCGACCAGTCCACTCCCGAGGCCGCGAACGGCGCGAGCACCGACGCCGCACCCCCGACCGCCGCCACCGAGGCCATCCCCTCCCCCAACGCCCGCACTGCGGAAATCCGCACCGGCGCAGGCCAACCCACCACGCCCGGCGACCCCCAGCAGCCGAAGACCCCACCCGCCAAGTCCGGCCCCACCGGTTTCGCCACCATCCACTACGAATCCTCCAAGCCCGCAGGCACTCCAGGCGCGAACCGCGTCCAGCCCCCGGCCGACCAGGCCGGCGCGGCCCGCGTCCAACCACCCGCCGGAACCCAGGGCGCGCCCGCCGGACAGCAGGGCGGCCCTGCCGGACAGCAAGGCGCGCCCGCCGGACAGCAGAGCGGCCCTGCCGGACAGCAGAGCGGCCCTGCCGGACAGCAGAGCGCACCTGCCGGACAGCTGAACGCACCCGCCGGACAACTGAACGCACCCGCCGGACAGCAGCGCACACCTGCCGGACAACAAGGCACATCGGCTGGACAACAGAGCGGGACTGCCGGACAGCAGAGCGGGACTGCCGGAGCGCGTGGCATTCCTGCCGGTCAGCAAAGCGGGCCCGGCGGATCGCAAGGCACGCCCGTGGGAGCACCGGGGGCGCCTGCCGGAGCGCAGGGTGGCACCGGCGGACAAGCGTCGGCCGCGCGGCAGGGCTCGGGTGAATTCAAGCCGCAGAGCACGCCGAGCGGGCAGCCCTCACCCAGTGCGGCGGGCGTGCAGTCGGGTGGGCCCGCGCAGTCCGGTGCTGCCGCGCCCGAATCCGGGAACGCCGCCGCTGGGCGTCCCTCGGAGGGCACGCAATCCGAGCCGGGCGGGCGGTCCCAGGCGGCCGAGTCCGCGGCACGCCAAGGTTCCGCGACGTCCGCCGCGCGGCCTGTGGCCGATGGAAAGGGCAGCGGCGCTGAGCAATCCGGGGCGGGCGAGCAGCCGGCCGGGCGCGGGCAGGGGCCGGGGGCGACCTCGCCCGCCGATGACGCTCCGACCCAGTTCATTCCGATTCAGCGGCCCGCCGGTGAGAAGGCGGCCGGGGCCGGGCAGGCCGCCGACGCGCAGGCCGATGCCACCACGCAGATGATCAAGATTCAGCGGCCGGGGCAGGGTGCGAGCGGCGGGGCCGGGCAATCCGGTTCCGCGGCGGGCGTGCTGAATAGCCAATTCCGCGGAAGATTCACAGACCACTTGGGAATTCGTGCGGCGTCGAGTGGCA
>NZ_JBSGCY010000186.1:0-10596 GCF_053602115.1 Nocardia sp. NPDC004582
GCCGGGGTGGACCAGCGATTCGCCGCGCTGACCCGGCAGCGCCGGGGACGGGGCGATGCCGCGGACCAGGTCGGCCGAGCCGCGCACGAAGTCCTCGGGGGTGCCCATGTCACGCCAGTAGGAGACGTCCACGTGGCCCTGGATGTGCGCGCCCTCGGCGAGCAGGGACGGGAAGGTCTCGCGCTCGACCGAGACCGGACGGCCGGCGGGGATCTTCTCGATGTACTCGCGGCGGAAGACGTAGCAGCCCGCGTTGATCTGGTCGGTCGGCGGATCCTGGGTCTTCTCCAGGAACGCGGTGACCCGGCCGTTCTCGTCGGTGGGGACGCAGCCGAAGGCGCGGGGGTCGCTGACCCGCACCAGGTGCAGGGTGACGTCCGCGCCGGAGGTGTGGTGGGTCTCGAGCACCCCGCCCAGGTCGGTGCCGCCGAGCACGTCGCCGTTGAACACCAGCACGGTGTCGGCGCGCAGCTTCGGCAGCACGTTGCGGATGCCGCCGCCGGTGCCCAGAGCCTCGGTCTCGGTCACGTATTCGAGCTCGAGGCCCAGGTCGGAGCCGTCGCCGAAGTGCTCTTCGAACACCTCCGCCTTGTAGGAGGTGCCGAGCACCACATGGGTGATGCCGGCGTCGGCGATGCGCGCGAGCAGGTGCTGCAGGAACGGCAGTCCGGCCGTGGGCAGCATCGGCTTGGGGGCGGACAAGGTCAGCGGACGCAGGCGGGTGCCCTGGCCTCCGACCAGGATCACCGCGTCCGTGGACCCGGCGGTGTTACCGCTGTTCGCCATCTTCTCCCCTGTGTCAGGTGGTCAGTGATACGCGACCGCAGATCCTAACCGCCCCAAATGTTAAACAGAGCCGTTTCGATCTCGTTCGCGCAGTGCGGATCGAACCGCAAGTTTGCAGCGCACCGCAAGTCCAGCTTTCAGTGCCACCCGAAGTGGGGCTTGCCACCAGTGCGGATGCCGGTCGGCCTGGAAACGGTACGCGCTGGCGTGATGCGCCGGCAGCATGGTCTCCGGGTGACGACCCGCGGCATGCCCCTTGGCGTGCGTGACCTCGGCGGACGGCACGAAGACATTGTGCCAGCCGGCCCGGCCCATCCGGTCGCCGAAGTCGACATCCTCCATGTACATGAAGTAACGGGAATCGAAACCGTCGATGGAATCGAAGGCCGCGCGGCGCACCAGCAGGCAGGAACCCGACAGCCAGCCCACCGACCGCTCCGAGATGGCCTCGTTGTCCTGGCGGTAGCGCAGCGTCCACGGGTTCTTGGGCCAGATGCTGCCCAGGATCGCGTGGCCCGCGCCGTCGGCGATGCCCGGCACCGAGCGCGCCGACGGGTAGGTGCTGCCGTCCGGCTCGAGCACCTTGGGGCCGAGCGCGCCCGCGCGCGGCCAGCGGCGGGCGGCGGCCAGCAGTTCGTCGATGGCATCGGTACCCCAGCGCACGTCCGGGTTGGCGATGACGATGAACTCGATGTCCGGATCGATCTCGGCGACCGCGCGGTTGATCGCGCCGCCGTAGCCGATGTTGCCGCCGGTGCGCAGCAGGCGCACGTGGGCGTTGGCCTCGGCGGCCAGTTCCGGCGAACCGTCGACCGAGCCGTTGTCGGCCAGGATGACCTGCGGCTTCTCACCGGTCGCGATGGCCAGGGTGCTGATGAAGTGTTCCAGGTGCTCGCCGGGCGAGTAGGTCACCGTGACGACTGCCAGCTGCGGTTTTTTCGCCGCGGCGGGGGGCTGTCCGACAGAATCCGAGGGGCTCACGGGGGCCCAGGATAGTCGGAGACGGCCGCCAGTGCGTCGTTCAGTGCCGGCTTCCAGTCCCGCAGCGGCGACAGACCGCCCGCGGCCCACGAATTGCCCGAAAGGACCGAATACGCCGGGCGCGGAGCGGGTCTCGGGAAATCCTCGGTGCCACAGGGCCGTACGCGGTCGGGGTCCGCGCCGAGGCCGGCGAAGACCGCGCGCGCCAGCTCGAACCAACTGGCTTGTCCGGCATTGGTGGCGTGCAGGATTCGGGGCACTTTGGTGTCGACGCCGCTCCCCAGCCTCCCCGCGAGTTCCAGCAGACCCGCCGCGAGATCGAGTGCGTAGGTAGGTGAGCCGATCTGATCGTCCACCACGGTAATGGTGTCGCGCTCGCGCTCCAGCCGCCGCATGGTCGCCACGAAATCACCGGTGACACCGGTGTAGACCCAGGCGGTCCGCACGATACGCGCGTCCGGCGAAAACTCCAGAACCGCTTGCTCCCCAGCGAGTTTGGTCCGCCCGTAGACCGTGGCCGGTCCGGTCGGATCGTCCGGTTCGTACGGGTGGGCGGCCGTGCCGGGAAACACATAATCGGTGGAGACGTGAATGAGCCGGGCGCCGCGTTCGGCGCACACCCGGGCCAGCACGCCCGGCCCGGTGGCGTTCACCGCGAAGGCGGCCTCGGGCTCGGACTCGGCCTGATCGACCGCGGTGTAGGCCGCGCAGTTGATCAGTACGTCACCGGGTTTCACCAGTTCACGCACGGCGTCGGTGGCGGTGATGTCGAGATCGGCGTGGGCCAGGCCGCGGGCCCCGGGGGCGAGGGTCGTCAGCGCCCGCCCGAGCTGGCCGCGCGCTCCGGTCACCAGCAGCCGGGCGGTCCGGTGGCGCGGCTGTCCGGTGGCGGGGCTCACGTCGTCGGCAATCACGGCTGTCAGTGTGGCACGCCACGTCCGCAACCTCGCGAACCCGTCACGACCTGTGGATTCAATCGGACAGACGGTGGTAATCGGGCGACATCGCACGACTCACGGAGTCCGGGCTACGGCAACTGAACGGTTACCGCCACTAGCCTGCAGGGTGGGGGTAACCCATTCGATGCGACCTCGTGTGCCGGGGTCCAATGGGCCGAGTTCGGAAAGGACAGTCGGTTGCCGGAGAGTGCCTGGGCATCCGTGCCGCGCGGGTCCCGACCATCAGCGATGCGGCCGCGGCGGGGCGGGCCGGGGCGGGTGCTGGCGGCCCTGGCCGCGGTGCTGGCCCTGACGGTGACCGGACTCGGCTGGCACAGCGTGGACCAGCTGGTGTCGGGCATCGAGCGGATCGGCAATCTCGGGCTGGGCGGCGGCAAGTCCGACGGCGCGACCGACATTCTGATGGTCGGCATCGACTCGCGCACCGACGCGCACGGAAATCCGCTCACCCAGGACGAACTGGCCATGCTGCACGCCGGCGACGACGGCGAGGGCGGGCTCAACACCGACACCATCATCCTGATCCGGGTGCCCAACAACGGCCGTTCGGCCGTGGCCGTCTCCATCCCGCGCGACTCCTACGTGGACATCCCGGGCCTGGGCAAGGGAAAGATCAACTCCGCGTACGGCATCACCAAGTCGACCCTGCAGCAGAAGCTGATCGATCAGGGCGTCTCCCCCGCCGAGGCGGACAAGCGCTCCACCCAGGCCGGGCGGCAAGCGCTGGTGAAGTCGGTGGCCGGGCTCACCGGCATCACCGTCGACCACTACGCCGAGGTCGGGCTGCTGGGCTTCGTACTGCTCACCGACGCGGTCGGCGGGGTCGACGTGTGCCTGAACAACGCGGTGGACGAACCACTCTCGGGCGCCGACTTCCCGGCGGGCAAGCAGAAGCTCGACGGCGCACAGGCTTTGAGCTTCGTGCGCCAGCGCCACGATCTGCCGCGCGGCGATATCGACCGCATCGTGCGCCAGCAGGTGTACATGGCGCAGCTGGTGCACCAGGTGCTCAGCGCCAAGGTACTGGCCAGCCCGACCCGGTTGAAGGAGCTCAGCGACGCGGTCGGCCGCACCGTGGTGCTCGACGACGACTGGGACGTGCTCAGCTTCCTGCACCAGCTCCAGGACCTCGCGGGCGGCGAGGTGAAGTTCGAGACCATTCCGGTCAAGGACCTCAACGGCTGGACCGACAACGGCGAATCGGTGGTCCGGGTGGATCCGGCCGCCGTGCACAAGTACGTGACCGCCGCGGTCGGCGACGACGACGAGGACACCAAGGGCGACGGCGGGATCGACCCGTCGACCGTCACCGCCGACGTCTACAACGCCTCCGGCACCGGCGGCCTGGCCGGGCAGGCCGCACAGGCGCTGGCGGCCAAGGGTTTCCGCACCGGCACGGTGGACAACTGGATCGGCGGGCCGGTGCAGAGCAGCCGGGTGCTGGCCGCCTCGGGCGGCGACGCCAAGGCGCGCGCGGTGGCGCAGGCGCTGGGCGGGCTGCCGGTGATGGCGGAACCGGGCCTGCCCGAGGGTTCGGTCCGCGTGGTGCTGGCGACTGACTACTCTGGTCCGGGTTCGGCGAAGGGCAGCGTCACGTTCGATTTCTCCGGAAGCGCGACCGCGACGCCCGTGCCCCCAGCCCCACCTATCGACGCCGGCACGAACGGACCGAAATGCGTGAACTGAACGAGACCCTCACCGAAGCGGTGCTCGACCCCATCCTCGCCCGCGACCCCGCCGGGCCGCGCATCACCTATTACGACGACGCCACCGGCGCGCGCATCGAACTGTCCGCGCTCACCCTGGCCAACTGGGCGGCCAAGACCGCCAATATGATTCGCGACGAATTCGGGTTGTCCTCCGGCGCCCGGGTGGCGGTCCTGCTGCCGGCGCACTGGCAGACCGCCGCGGTGCTGCTGGGCTGCTGGTGGGCGGGCGTCGAGGTGGTGCTGCACGCCGATCCGGACGCCGAACTGGCGCTGGTGACCGCCGACCGGATCGACGAGGCCGACGGCATCGCCGAGGTCGCCGCGCTCTCGCTGGACCCCATGGGCATGCCGGTGCGCGACCTGCCGGTCGGCGTCACCGACTACGCCACCTCGGTGCGGGTGCACGGCGACCAGTTCCGCCCGCACGGCATCGGCTGCGCCCTGGACGGCACCTCGGTCTCCGCCGTCCTCGACGAGGCCCGCAAATCGGCTGCCCGCCAGGGTTTCACCGCCGAGGACCGGGTCCTGTCCACCACGTCCTGGGACACCCCCGCCGAACTGATCGACGGCTTCGTCGCGGTACTGGCCGCGGGCGCGTCCCTGGTCCAGGTCACCAACCCCGACCCGGCCGCCCAGGAGCGGCGCGTCGCGTCGGAGCGAGTCACAGTTCAGCGCGGCTGACGACCGGTGGGCTCCTACCGCGGTAGGAGCCCACTTTCCCGCCTCGGGATGTTTATCCACAGCAAGCGTGTACGTACCGTGGAATCATCCGATGACGAGGGAGTCCCGCGATGATGAGTCCTCGATACTGGGCCCGATGGATGGTCGAGCACGGTACCCCGCGCTGGGGGCTGCGCCTGCAGGCCCGCCGCGACATTCCGTTCGCGAAACTGATCACCACGCCGGACGCGCTCCACGATCCGTACCCCCTGATCGAGGACATCCGGGCTCGCGGCCGCCTGGTGCACAACCCCTACACCTGGGCCAGCGCCGACTACGAACTGATCCGCACCATCCTGCGCGACAATCGCTTCGGCGCGTTCGGCCCGGACGGCGTGGACATGCCCGCCTGGCTGCGCGATCGCCTGAAGCGGGCGCAGACGCCGCCGAATCCGGTGGAGCCGCCGTCCATGCTGATGATCGATCCGCCCGATCACACCCGCATCCGCAAATCGGTGTCGGCGGCGTTCACCCCGCGCGCCATCGGCCGGTTGCGCGATCGGGTGGAGTCGGTGACCAGCGAACTGCTCGACGAGCTGCCGCCGGAGGGCTCGGCCGATCTGATCGCGGCCTTCGCCCAGCAGGTGCCGATCGCCATCATCACCGAGATGCTCGGTTTTCCGCAGGCCTCCCGCGACGAGTTCCTGAGCTGGGGTGACGCCGCCAGCCCGCTGCTCGACATCGGCATCTCGTGGCGGGCCTGGCGGGACGCGTACACGGCCATGGGCGTGATGGACGAGTACCTGAACGAGCACCTGGCGAAGCTGCGGGCCACCCCGGGCGAGGACATCCTGTCCAGCCTGGTGACCGCCGGGGAGCTGAACGAGCGCGAGCTGAAGGCGACCGCGAGCCTGCTCATGGGCGCGGGGTTCGAGACCACCGTCAACCTGATCGGCAACGGCGTGGTCCAGCTGCTGTCGCATCCGGAGCAATTGGCCATGCTGCGCGCGGATCCGGACCTGTGGCCGCAGGCGATCGACGAGATCCTGCGCTTCGACCCGCCGGTCACCATGACCGCGCGCATCGCCCTGGCCGACGCCGAGGTCGGCGATCAGCGGCTGCCGGCCGGCAGCGTCCTGGTGATGTCGCTGGCGGGCGCGAACCGGGATCCGAAGCAGTTCACCGACCCCAATCGGTTCGACATCACCCGCGCGAACGCCCGGGAGCACCTGACCTTCTCCAGCGGCATCCACACCTGCCTGGGCGCGAGCCTGGCCCGGATGGAGGGCGTGTACGCGCTGCGCTCGCTGTTCGACGCGTTCCCGGATCTGACGCTGGCGGGCAAGCCCGAACGCCGCCCGCTCTACACGCTGCACGGGTACGCGCACATGCCCGTCCACCTGGGCCGCCGGGCCACCGCCACCGTGTAGCCCGTCGTGGTGGGGCGGGATCGCTCGCGGCTCAATAGAAGCCGACGACGTCGTCGCCCCACACCGTGTTGCGGTCGCGGTCGGGATCGTCGACGACCCGGTCCACGCTGTCGATGACCAGCGTGGTGCGGGTGGCGGCGTTGTAGGGCGGCCAGTGCTTGGAGCCGTCGATGGCGGCGGGCACCCCGTACTCGGCGAAGGCCAGCCAGCGGCGCATCACCCGGCCCGAAACCTCCTGCGCCGCTTTGCGTCCGCCCAGCCAGAAGGTCGGGTCGTAGTCGAACGAGCCGAAATTGCCGAATACATAAGGCAATTCGGTGGCATGGCCGGCGCCGACCCGGGCCGCCTTGAGCATCGGGGTGGCGTGGTCGAACCGGTACATCCAGGTCGGCGAGTGCGCGGAGTGCGCGTCGGCCACCCACTGCGCGGGCATCCGGAACGCGGCGTCGGTCGACATCATCATCGCGCCGCGGGGCGTCCCCGCCGCGTAGGCGGCCGCGAACTCGGCGACCCGCTCGGGCGACAGGCCCGGATGCTCGGCGGCGACCGACCGCAGCATGGCGTTCACCGCGTCCGGGGTGACCGGCATGATCGGTGAGCGCAGCAGCCGGAACAGCGATGATTCATCCTTGTTGGTGCCGATCAGCAGCGGCACCCGATGCGATCGGCCCTGCTGGAAGCGCTCGCTGGGGTAGCCGGGCAGCACGACGCCGTCCACCACGGGGGCGGCGGCCAGGCGGCCCGGTTCCCGCGCGGGCACCTCGTCGAACAGGGCTCCGGCGGCGGTCACCATGCGTTCGAGGGGCATGGTGAGCAACTCGGTCGCGCGATCGGGAGTCAGCTCCAGCAGTTCCAGATAGCGCTTGGCCACCACGGCGGCCCGTTCCGGACCGAAAACCGATGTGGCGGGCGGCGATTGGGCGATGGCCCGCTGGAACAGACCCGCCGACAGCGGTGAGGTGAGCAGTGCGGTCACGCAGCCCGCGCCCGAGGATTCGCCGAAGACGGTGACATTGCCCGGGTCCCCGCCGAAGGCCGCGATATTGTCGCGCACCCAGGCCAGGGCGGCGATCTGGTCATGCAGGCCCAGATTCGGGACGAACTCCTCCCCCAGCGAGGACAGGTCCAGGAAGCCCAGCGCGCCCACCCGGTAGTTGACGCCGACCACGATCACCTGACCGGCCTCGGCGAGGCGGCGGCCGTCGTAGATGGCCTGGGCGGCGGTACCCAGGCAGTACGCGCCACCGTGCAGCCACACCATGACCGGGCGGGGTTCGCCGGTGGCGGCGGCGGGGGCCCAGACATTGAGCCACAGGCAGTTCTCGCCCATGCGCAGGCTGGCGTCGACGGGCACGAAGCCGGGGGTCTGCGGGGCGACGTCGCCGAAGCGCACGCATTCGCGGACGCCGGTCCAGGGTTGCGGGGGTCGCGGCAATCGGAAGCGGTGGGGACCGGCGGTGCTGTCGGCGTAGGGAATGCCCTGCCAGACCGCGGCCGCCCCGCTGACGGCGCCGGACACCTCGCCGTACACCGTCCGTGCCACCGGCACGTCATCGCGTTCGGTCCGCGCGTCGAAGGTCCGAGTGTTCATACGACACCTCCTCGTACTCCGTAAATCGAGGGTACTGGTGGTTCGCGGGTCGCCGGGCGATCATCGCCAGCGCGCCGCCCGAGCTCGGCCGGGTGGTCTACGCTGGCCGGGTGCCGAGCTATGCGTATCGATGCCACGCCCATACCTCCCAACGGGCTGCTGCGGCGACACCTTCGAGCTGACCCGTCCGATGGCCGAGGCGTCCGCCCCCGCGACCTGCCCCGGCGGCCATGACGACACCGTCAAGCTGCTGACCACCTTCGGGACCGTGAGCCGGGGCGGCGCCGCCCCGGTGTCCATGCCCGCCCCGCCGGCTGGCGGCGGCTGTTGCGGTGGCGGGGGCTGCTGCTAGCTCGCCGGTCCGGCGTTCTCGTCCGCCTTCTTGTCCGCGTGGCCCAGTGAGCGATCCGGGGCCACGCGATCGCGGACGCGTTGTTTGAGCAGGGCGATATCGGGAAAACCGCCGTCGGCCTTGCGTTCCCAGATCTGCTCGCCGTCCACGGTGATACGGAAGACGCCGCCCTCACCCGGGACCAGGGCGACCTCGGATAGGTCGGTGGCGAAGGTGGTCAGCAACTCCTGGGCCATCCAGCTCGCGCGGAGCAGCCAGCGGCACTGTGTGCAGTATTCGATCGCTACGCGAGGCATGTCCGCGACCCTATCCCGCCCCACCGACAGCCCCGCCCGCACCCATCGGGGGCCTTCGGTACGGACCGCCCCCATCGTCCTAATCGGCGGCGGCGGAACGACTTCCGCATCCGGCCCGGCCGCGGTGTGACGCCCGGAGTTGTCGGTGCCCTCGGATAGAAATGTGGCAACCGAGGAAGGGGGATGGATGACCACCGCTTGGACCGCCGATCACATCGGCTCGCTCGCACCGGACGCCGCGTCGCTGACCGCCGCCCGCAAATTGCGCGGCAAGTGGAGCGGCACCGGAATTCACGACACGGCGCTGTGGGGGCTGTGCAAGGGCAGCGGCAGCCGCCCGTACCAAACCATCGTCGACCTGGCCGGACCCGCGTACAAGTGCACGTGCCCGAGCCGCAAGTTCCCATGCAAGCACGCCCTGTCGCTGCTGCTGTCGTGGAGCGCCGGCGAGGTGCCGGCCGCGGACGCCGTGGGCGATTTCGCCGCCGACTGGCTGGGCGGCCGGGCCGCCCGCGCCGCGAAGCAGGCCGCGCCCGAGGCCAAGCCCGCCGCGAGTTCCGGGGCCACCGCCGATCAGCGTCGCGCCCGGGTCACCGCGGGCCTGGCCGACCTGGACACCTGGCTCACCGATCAGGTCCGCACCGGCCTGGCCCAGTCCGACCGTTCGCCGCGCGCATTCGAGACCGTGGCCGCGCGCATGGTCGACGCGCAGGCCCCCGGCGTAGCCGCCACGCTGCGCCAATTGCCGCTCGCCACAAGCCATTCCGACTGGCCCCGGCTACTGTTGCGCGAATACGCCAGGCTGCACCTGCTGGCGGCCGCGCACACCCGCCTCGACGAGCTCTCCCCCGGCCTGCGCGCCAGCGTGCGCACTCACATCGGCTATCAGACGCCTGCGGATTCGGTCCGCACCGAACCCGCCGTCCGCGACCGCTGGCAGGTGCTGGGCGTCCGCACCACCACCGAGGACGGCCTCTACACGCGCCGGGTCTGGTTGCGCGGCCGGGCCTCGGGTCGCTGGGCACTGATCCTGGACCACCACTACGGCAGTCCCGCGTTCCCCAACGACACCCCGGCCCCGGGCTTCCAGGTGGACGCGAACCTGCACTTCTACCCCGCCGCCGCACCTTTGCGCGCGGTCTGGGGCGACCGCCACGAGGACATCCCCGAACCCTTCACCACGATCCCGCGGTCGGACTCGCGGCCGGGCAGTATCGCCGCCGCTCTGGATGAGCAGGCGCGGGCGCTGGGAGCCGATCCGTTCCTGCGGTCTTGGCCGGTGCTGCTGGTCGATGTGGTTCCGGTTCGGGGCGAAAAGGGTTGGGACATCGTGGAATCCGGGGGTGACGCGCTGCCGGTGTCGACGACCGAGGGTGAGCCGTGGCGGCTGCTCGGGTTGTCGGGCGGGCATGCGGTCACGCTGCTGGCGGAATGGACCGTGGAGGGGCTGGTTCCCGTCGCGGCGCTCGCCGACGGCGTGATGGTGGATGTCGGTGTGGCGCTGGGGACTCCGAACCCGGTCCGCGGCGGTATCGAGGACGCCGGTAGCGCCGAGCTGGTGTCGGCGGCGTTGGTGGGCACGGCACGTCGGCAGGCGGACCTGTCGGGATTGGCCTCGCCCGTCACCTCGGCCGCGACCACGTTGAGCGGGGATCCGGCGGTCGTTCTGCTGGAATCCATCGCGCTGCAGGATTGTTTCGCTCGCGGCGGCGTCACCGCCCGTGCCGGTGAGCGCGGGGATATCGGGCCGCGGGTGACGGCGGCCATCGCGTCGATCGACCCGGGTCTGTTGCGGCGACCGGTCGAAAGTTATTGGAGCAGTCCGCGATCGC
>NZ_JBSGCY010000187.1:0-10595 GCF_053602115.1 Nocardia sp. NPDC004582
GCCGCCGACCGCGCCGCCGCCGACCGCGCCAACCAGGTCGGCCAGAGCCATCGCCCGCACAAGGTCCAGGACTCCTCGCCGCCCCCGCGCCGCCCCCAGCCCAACCGCTCCGACACCCAGACCACCCGCCCCAGCGGCTCCCGCTCCGAGCTCATCGAAACCGTCGTCGACCGCGCCATGTCCCAGCTCGGCGTCGTCTACGCCTGGGGCGGCGGCGACGAGGACGGGCCCACCCTCGGCATCCGCGACGGCGGCACCGCCGACAGCTACGGCGACTACAACAAGACCGGCTTCGACTGCTCGGGCCTGATGATCTACGCCTTCGCCGGCGTCGGCGTCTCCCTACCCCACTACTCCGGCTACCAATACACCATGGGCACAAGGGTTCCCGTCTCCGAACGCGCCCGCGGCGACATGCTCTTCTGGGGGCCCGGCGGCTCCCAGCACGTAGCCCTCTACATCGGCAACAACAAGATGATCGAGGCCCCGCAATCCGGCGACGTCGTCAAGGTCTCCACGGTCCGAGAAGACGGCATCATGCCCTACGCCGTCCGCATCATCTCCTGACCCACCCCCGCCGCACCTTCGCGGCGCTGTGGAATTCGAATCCACCCGGTAGCAGCTTCAATCCCCGGTCGCACTCGAGGCGAGCGTGATCACCAATCCTCCGTCGGGATGGTTGGTCGCGGTCACGCGAGCGTTGATGCGCAGGGCCAGCGTCTTCACGATGGCCAGACCCAGGCCGCTGCCGCCGTGGGTGCGCGCGGAGTCGGCCCGGCTGAACCGATCGAAGGCGTGCGGCAGGAAGTCGGGATCCATTCCGGGGCCATGGTCACGGACCCGGACGAGCACGGTCGAGCCGGTGGTTTCGACGCGGATTTCGATCGGTGGTGCGCCATGTTCGAGAGCATTGTCGAGGAGATTGGTGACGATCCGATCGAGGTCATCGGGATCGGCGCGAACCCGTACGTCCGCGGGACATTCGAGGGTGATGTCGCGAGCTGCGTCGCCGTGACGGATGATCGCTGCCTCCAGCACATCTCGGAGATTCACCTCGGGAATCGGGTCGCCAGGGTCGCGGGGTCTGTCGGCGGTCGCCGCCAGCATGGCCTGAGCCAGCCGTGACAAGCGTTCGACCTCGTCGAGTGCCGACCGCAAGGCGCTGGTCAGCTCCGCGTTGCCACGTGGGCGGCGCAGCGCGAGTTCGAGTTCGGTCGTGAGCAGCCCGAGCGGAGTGCGCAGTTCGTGACCGGCGTCGGCGACGAATCGGCGCTCGCGGTCGACCGCGGCATGGAGGCGCGTGAGCAGATCGTTGAATGTGTTTCCCAGGCGCGAGATCTCGTCGTTCGCGGGTGGGACCGGAAGGCGTGCGGCCGGATCGACCTCGGTGATGGCCGCCGCACGGGCGCGCATCCGTTCGACCGGCCGCAGCGCCGCCATCGCGAGCCAGTACGCGCCGACCGCCGCGGCGATGAGCACCAAGGGGAAAGCGACGGCGAGTTCGCGCGAGAGATCGTCGACGGCCGCGTCCCGGTCGGAGAGGGTGACGGCGACGACCACCACTCTGTCGTTCGGCGCCCCGGTCGCCGCGATGCGCACCGGTCCCTCGAGCGTCCCCGCGGTCGGGTGGTCGACGATGAGCGTGCCGCGGCGCGCGGTGGCCAGCTCGGACGGTGAAAGTACCGACCTCGCTCGCAGTTCCGCGGTTGTGGCGACGACCTGGTCGTTCGAATCGAGTACCTGCACGGCGGTGTCCTGGCTGGGTCCGGGCAGGGTCGGCTCGACGGCCGCGGCCAGGGGGCGTAGTTCGGCCAGTTGATAGATCGCCGATTCCGTCACCGCCCGGTCGAGGAAGGTCCGGGCGTGCGACACCGTGGCGAAGCCGATGATCGCCAGCACGATCGCCATCATGAGGGTGAACGCGACGGTCAACCGAATCCGGAGGGGCCAGCGGCGAATCATGGTGTGAGGCTTCCGCTTCGACCGCCGTCGGTGCGCAGTCGATATCCGGCGCCGCGGACCGTCTCGACCGAGCTGACCCCGAAGGGCCGGTCGATCTTGTCCCGCAGCCCGCGCACATGCACGTCGACCACGTTGGATCGCGATTCGTAGGCGAAGTCCCAGCAGTGCTCGGTGAGCACCTCACGGGTGAGCACCGCGCCGGGCTGCCGGGCGAACATCTCGAGCAGTGCGTATTCCTTTGCCGTCAGCCCGATTTCGGTGTCACCGCGCCAGCACCGGCGAGCGACGGTGTCCACCCGGAGATCGCCGACGGACAACACCGTGGGGCGCGGGGCGGGGCCGCGCCGGATCAGGGCGCGGATCCGTGCGAGCAGCTCGTCGAGGTGGAAAGGCTTGGTCAGATAGTCATCGGCGCCCTCGTCCAGGCCGATCACCCGGTCCTGGACGGCCCCGAGGGCGGTGAGCATCAGTATCGGAACCGCGATGCCGTCACGACGGAGGCGTTTGCATACCTCGAACCCGGAGTATCCGGGCAACAGCAGATCCAGGACGACCACGTCGTAGGCGCGGCTGGCTGCCGCGCCGTAGCCGTCGGGCCCGTCGCCGGCGATATCGACGGCGTAGCCTTCCTCCGCCAGGCTGCGGCGCAAAAGCCGCGCCATCTTCGGTTCGTCCTCGACGACCAGCACGCGCATCGGTGCGCCGCCTCCCATCTTCATCCCAGCTTCATGAATGGCGGATAGACCTTGGGTAGGCAGCCCGTCTCATCCCGACCACTGCCACCCCGCGACGACAGGAAACGCCATGCCTCATTCTGCTCGCCGAACCGTCCGCACCGCGGTGGCATGCGCCGCACTGCTGGTAGCGAGTTTGGCGGCGTGCTCGAACAACAGCGACAACCGCTCGGGTAGCCCCGCGGTCGTGCCGACTGGGGGTCTCCACAAACCGGTCGCTACCACCGACGCCGACTGGAAACCGGTCACCGACGTGCTCGGGCGTACCGGAACATTCGGCGACAACAACACCGTCTACCGGATCCCGCTGGTCCGCTCGGATCTGCACGTGCAGTCCCAGGGCGTGGACATCAAGCCCGGCCTGTCCCTCGGCGGCTACGCGGCGATGGGCAAATTCGATGACGGCGCGATGATGATGGGTGATCTCGTGCTCACCGAAGCCGAGTTGCAGCAGGTCACCGACACGATGCATGCCAACGGCATTCAGCAGACCGCCCTGCACAAACACCTGCTCGAACAGTCGCCGCAGGTCTGGTGGACTCACTTCCAGGCCATGGGCGATCCCGCGCGGCTGGGCAAGGAGTTGGCGGCCGTGCTCGCCGCAACAGCGATCTCTCCCGCCGCCGCGCCGCCCGCCCAGCAACCGCCGGTCGATATCGACACCGCCGGCGTGGACGCCGCGATGGGCCACAAGGGAACCGCTGACGGTGGTCTGTTCAAGTACAACCTCGCCCGCGCCGACACCATCAGCGACAACGGGCACGTCCTGCCACCGACCTTCGGCGTGACCACCGTCGTCAACTTCCAGCCTCTCGGCGGCGGCAAGGCCGCCATCAACGGCGACTTCGCCCTGACCGCAACCGAGGTGAACAAGGTCATCGAGGCCCTGCGCACAGGCAATATCGACGTGGTCGAGCTGCACAACCACATGCTCACCGACGACCCGCACATCTTCTTCCTGCACTACTGGGCCGTCGACGACGCCGTGACGCTCGCCCACGCACTGCGCCCCGCGCTCGACGCCACCAACCTGGCGAAGTGATCGGACGGGTCGTCCCGTGCAGTACGCTCCAGAAGCCGTGGATACGCAGGCCGTAGTCGGAACTCGCGGAGCGGGGGGAGCTTGTTCCCCGGCGGCGTGACGAGGGACGATAGCCGCATGGAACTGACAGCGGTGCCCATCGAGAATCCCGATGAGCTCAATGTCATCATCGGGCAGTCCCACTTCATCAAGACCGTCGAGGATCTGCACGAGGCCCTGGTCGGCACCGGTCCGCAACTCCGGTTCGGGCTGGCCTTCTGCGAAGCCTCCGGCCCTCGCCTGATCCGCTGGTCGGGAAACGACGACAGCCTCGTCGAGCTCGCCACCAAGAACGCGACCGCCCTCGCCGCAGGCCACTGCTTCATCGTCTTCCTGCGCGACGGCTACCCCGTCAACGTTCTCAACGCGATCCGCGATATCCCCGAGCTCTGCACCGTCTTCTGTGCCACCGCCAACCCCGTCGAGGTCCTGATCGCGGAAACCTCGCTCGGGCGCGGCATCATCGGCGTCGTCGACGGTGCGCCGCCCCTCGGGATCGAAACCGAGACCGACCGCGCCGACCGGCACCGACTGCTCCGCGCCATCGGCTACAAACTCTGAGTTCCGGCTACACCGCCGGTCGGGACGCTCATGCGGTGATGATTCTGATCACCGTTGCGACGAGATCGCCGTCGGGATCGCGCAGGCGCGGGAGCGACGCCCTGTTCCGCAAGAGTGATCCCAGAGTGAGATCTACCAGGTCAGCACCGACCTGTTCGGTGGAATTGCGCCCGCCCGGCTCGAACCATGTCCACGCCCACTGCGCGGCGCCGAAGATGAGCAAGCTCCGGATACTGGTGTCGACGGGCTGGAAGTCGCCGGATGCGATGCCCGCCTCGAGCACGCCGCGCAGGATTGCGATGTAATACCTGCGCAGCTTGCGCCCCTCGGAATCCTCCTCTTCCTGGCCGAATCGGGCGACCTCGCGCTGGAATGCGACGGTCGGGTTCCGGTCGTGTACCTGATACAGCATGGCGGCATACAACAACCCGGCCAGCTGCTCGGGTGGTGTCGAGAAAGCCGACACGATTCGTTCGGCTTCGTCGACACGGCGCCGCATATAGGAGACATGCAGCGCTTCCAGTAGCCGCGCCTTTGTGCCGTAATGGTGCACGATCAAGCCTTGGGAGATGCCCAGCTCGCGTGCTACATCGCTGAAACTCGTTCCGTCGTAGCCCTTTTCGGCGACATGGCGCGTGAAGGTATCGAGAATCGCACCCGACTTGCCGGGTCCCGCCGCACGTTCATTCATCGATCCCGCCCCTCTTCGTCCGCATTTTCCAACACCCCTGAGAACCGATCGACCGCGTGCACTGTCGTTGACTGAGTGCGCAGTCAGTATTAACCCACGAATGCATCGCATGACCGGCTCCTCCGATAGCCCCACCGGCGGGCGCGCATGAATGCGGGTATAGCGGCATACGAGGACCCGGCCACGGATTCCGAATCCTTGTTGTCGGCGGAGCAACTCCTGGCCGCGATCGCCGGGCGACTGGCCGAACCGTTCCCGCTCGTCACCTGGGCGCGAGAGCTTGGCGATCTGCACGCCGCATTGATTTCGGCGGTTCTGAATCCGCGGCGGAACGCGCCCGAGGTCACCGAGGCCGCTTTGTGGGCCGATATCGCGAAGGTCATCGACAAGATCAATTCCTGGGCCGCGGCCTCCGTCCGCCACAGCCGTTGCGCCCGCCGCCACACGCACACCTTCGGTGAGGTCATCAGCCACGTGGCCAAGACCTACGCCGAAGCGTGGTGGACCGTGCTGCACAGTGACTGCGAGGACCTCCGGCACTCGGCCTGGGTTCACCTCGGCGAAGTTCGTGACGGCTACGCCCACCTCATCAGCGACATCCGGGCGGGGCGCGTCCAGCTCCCACTCGGCTGGCGAGGCATCCGGCAGACCCAGCCCGCAGGCTGAAGGCCCACGCGACCGGATCGCGGTCGCGTCGGGGTATCTGCCCGAACCGCTCCGGACCGGCGAGCTGCTGATCGGATCACGCCGGTCTCGGGTTCTGACCGAACGTCACCGAGCCCGCCTGGCCGCACCCGCGCGGCGCCGTCGGAGGAGAGCCGACGGCGAACCTCTCATGCGGGTCTAGGGCGCGGGCGGGCCGCCGAACCGGTGGCGCCACCGGTAGTAGGCCGCCTCGGTGACCTGAAGGACCCGGCACCCGAGCATGACCAGCATCGCCACCGGAATCAGCGGCGCGGAGATGACGCTCATGGCCGGACTTCCTGCACCGCGGCTTCGGCTCGAGCCTCGAGGATCGCGAGCAGGACCTTGCGGCACACGGATGTGCCCGGCAGATGTCCGGGGAGCGTCAGCACGGTGCAGGCTCGGGCCCGCCGGCATTCCTGGACGAGATCGACGAAGACAGGGGGCAGCGTCGCGGTCTGCGCACCCAGCTCATGGAATACCGTGCCGAGCGCGTACCCGAGCGACTTCGCGGCGGCTCGCAATATGCTGTCGCTGACGTTCGGGTCTCGGTTGCTCAGCAGGTCGTCGCGTACGTATCCGTAGGCGAGCGGCAGCAAGGCAGTCATCGACGCGGTCGGTCCACCCGGCCGGCCACCGAGGTGGTGCCCACTTCGAAGACCGGAAATCCGTCCTCACGGCGACTCGGCTTGAAGTACACGCGCACCGCCCCGACGTAGATCAGCGGCACCTCACCTTCGAGGGACGTGTAGACCCACGGGCCCTCGTCGAGTTCGACGATCGCGATGGTCAACGGTGTCGACACGCCATGCGGATCACCCCGGCGGTACACCATTCGTGAGGACACGATCGAACCGGCGCCGGACGAGGGCACCCAGTCGAGATCACCGGACGCACAGGCCGAACAGGCGGGAGTGAACGGCCCGAAGAGCTTGTCGCAGGCCGCGCAACGCCGGATGGCGAATGTTTCTTCGACACCCCGCGCGTCGTCGTCGAGGACACCCGCTGCGTACTGGGCATTCGCTAGTGACATGGAACCGAACCCTTCCGTGGACCGGTGCTGGTGGATTTCGGTTCAGCATCGTCTGTCGGGGGTTATGTGCACGACGGTGAAATGGCCACTGGGTATACCTATTTTTGCCCCGGAAACGCGGGGCGCGCGATCAGCGCCCGGGCTGTGCCGCGTCCACGATCCACGCCGCGACCTGGGCGCGAGCGTTGAACCCGAGCTTGGCGAGGATGTGCTCGACGTGCGCGTCGACCGTGCGCTGAGCGATCACCAGTTGGGCCGCGATCTGCTTGTTGGTGAGCCCCTCGGCCACGAGAACCGCCACCTGGCGTTCCCGTTTGGTCAAAGTCGTCGCGGCGGCGCGGGGTGCGTCGGCCGGTTGTTCTTCGTTCAGGGCGTAGGCGACCGCGGCGTTGACTCGCATCGACCGCCCGCGTCGCCACGCCGCATCGAAGCGCGCCGGGCCGAGCGCGCCACGCACGACACGCTCGCAGTCGAGGTGGGCTTCGACCATCTGGGGGAAGTAGATCGCCACGCCGGGGGCGGTCCGCATCATGTTCGCCGCCGCGCCCATCAGCACCGCGGCTCGCGGATCGTCGGCGCCGGCGGCGATCCAGGCCAGCACCTCGAGATCGAGCGCCGCGACGAGCAGGCTGCGTACGCGCCGGTTGAGTCGCAGCGATTCCCACAGCAGATCCTGGGCGCGGGAGCCCTCACCCTGCTGATACGCCGCGATCGCGGTCATTCCCAGCGCGGTCGACCGGAACAGCGACTCCCCGCACTCCTCGGTGATGGACAGGATCCGTTGATAGCACCGGGCGGCATGCTCGGCGTCGCCCTGCTGCGCGTAGGCCACACCCAGCAACAGCAGCGCGGAGACGTGCAGACATCCTCGCGGTTCGGAGCTCAGCACCTCGATGGCTCGATTGATACACGACACCGCGTGCCGGGGGTCGTTGCGATAGAGCGCCAGATCGCCCTCCGCGTAGGCGATCAAGGCTTGATTCATGGGTGTGGGATCGCGCTCGGCGAGCACTCGCCCTTGGGTGAGCAGGGCGGCCGCGGTCTCGAGGTCCCATTGCCGGGTGGCCATGAAGATGCCGGCGTGCAGCGCCCGGACCTCGTCGGTCGTCGACCGTGCGCACGGATGGGCCAGGGCGCGCTCGAGCCAGCGGCGGCCCTCACCGAACAAGCCGCGGAAGCTCCAGAACGTGAGGGAGGCGGCGCTGATCCGCATCCCGGCCTCGGCCGACTGCTCGGTCTGGTCGGACATGCAGAATTCGAGCGCCGCGCGGATATTGGCCTGCTCGCGGTCGAGCCGGGCCATCCAGTCGCATTGGCGGTCGCTGATCCAGTCGTCCTCGGCGTCGAGCACCAGCCGCCGGTACCAGTCCCGGTGCCGGCGCCGGAGCTGCTCGTCCGCGCCTGCCTCCCGCAGCTTGTCCTGCCCGTAGTCGCGGACGGTGTCGAGCATCCGGAAGCGGACCGCGCCGTCGGGTTCCTCCCGGATCACCACGGATTTGTCCACGAGCCAGGACAGCACGTCGAGTGGTTCCTCGGCCGCGTCCGCATCGGCGCCGCACACGGCCTCGACGGCTTCGAGTTCGAAACCGCCGGCGAACACCGATAATCGGGCCCACAGCCGCTGCTCGGCCGGGGTGCACAGCTCATAGCTCCAGTCGATGCACCAGCGCAGGGCCTGCTGCCGGGTCGGCGCGGTGCGGTGCCCCCGGGTGAGCAGGGCGAACCGGTCGGTGAGTCGCTGCAGGATCTGGTCCGGCGACATCGTGCGCATCCGAGCCGCCGCCAGTTCGATCGCCAGCGGCAAACCGTCCAACCGAGCACAGATCCCGGCCACCGCGGCCTTGTTCTCCTCGGTCAGCTCGAAGCCGGGCACGACCGCTCCGGCGCGATCGGCGAACAGCGTCACCGCATCGTATTTGCGCAGCTGCCGCAGCGTCGGCTCGCGACCGGCGGCGGGAACGCTCAGCGGCAGTAGCCGCTGCACCGCTTCGCCGCCGATATCCAGCGGTTCGCGGCTGGTGACCAGCATCCGCAATCCCGGGCACTCCGCCAACAACGTCTCGGCCAGGCCCGCCATCGGCCCGGCGACCTGCTCGCAATTGTCGACGACGAGCAGGGTTTCCCGGGATCGCAGAAACTCGACCAAGGCGTCGTGGACCGGCCGAGCCGAATCGACCCGCACACCTAGCGCGGCCGCGACGATGGGAGCCACCAGCGACGGGTCACGCACGTCGGCGAGGTCGATCGCCCACACCCCGTCGGCGAAATCGCGTTGCGCCGCGGAGGCCGCCCGCAGCGCCAGCCGGGTCTTGCCCACGCCGCCCATCCCGGCCAGCGTCACCAGCCTCGATACGGTCAGCAGTTGCTTGAGGGCGCTCAACTCGGCGCGCCTGTTGATGAAGCTGGTCAGCTCGGGCAGCAGCGTGCGGTTGGGTCCGGTGGTTCGCGGCGAGGCGGCGCGCTGTCGTATCCGCCCGATGGTCGCGCCGAGCTCCGCCGCGGAGGGTCGTTGCCCGGGATCGCGGTGCATCGCCGCTTCCACGAGGGCGCACACGTCGGCGGGGAAGCCGCGAGCGCGCAGGTCGCCGCCGTGCGGCTCGGGGGCGGCCGGTCCGGTCAGGGCGTAGCGCAGGGCGGCGCCGAGCCCGTAGACGTCGGTGGCTGGAGTCGGCCCGTGGCCTTCGGCAGCTTCCGGCGCAGTGCCGGGCGATGCCGTCGGGGCGTCGGGGGTGGCTTCGACACCGCCTGGGACACACTCGATTCCGAAGTCGGCCAGGGCGGGTTCGCCATACTCGGGGAACAGGATATTGCCCGGTCTCACATCGCCGTGCACGATGCCCAGCCGATGCGCGCTCTCGAGCGCCCGGGCGATCCCGGCCCCGACCTTCAGCACCTCGTCGACGGGAAGCGAACCCCGCTGCCGGATCCGTGCGTCGAGCGAGTCCGCGGGGTGATACGGCACGACCAGGTAGGGCCGACCGCCGCTGGTGACACCGGTCGCCAGCAGGGTGACGAGATTGGGATGCCCCGTCAGCCGGCCCAGAGCCTGCTGTTCCCACACGAACCGCGCCCGGCTCTCGCGGTCCAGATCCCCGGTCAGGACCTTCACCACGACCGTGCGATCCAAGCCCGCTTGCCGGCAGCGGTAGACCACGCCGAAACCGCCGCGACCGATCTCTGCGGCGTTCTCGAAGCCGAGATCACGCAATTCCTCCGCTACCGTCGGGCTCATATCCCGGCGGAGAGGTTTCGCGGCGTCGTCGATCATCGGCCGCGCGCCATCCTCACGGTATGGCTGCGAGCATCGAGCATGATCGACTTACCTTTCGACGGTGTCCAGCCTAGCGCCGTCGAATAGCAGACATGCAGCTATTCGGTGGACGACGTGGTTGACGGCTGCCCGCCGCGGTGCCGGCGGCGACGACGAGATCGCGACCGCGACCGTGTGCCCCATGGGCAGCGGTCGGGATCCGGTCTGGAACACGCTGCGTAGGAACATGATTCACGGTGGATCCGAACGGTGTCCGTGCAGCTGGCGGGCAGAATCGACCGGCGACGTGTACGGAGGCGTCGGGATCCCACCTTCGTGGCAGTGTCGGATGAGCGGGTGTCGACGGTCGATCGATCACGGCTGGATCGGCGAGCGGTGCGTGCTGTTGGTGACCGCCCAGCGCAAGGCGGCCCGGCGCATGGAGGACTCGTCGGCGTAGCCCAGCAGCTGTGCTTGTTTGCCCCGGCTCAGCGGCCCGGTTGCCTGCGCCGCGCCGAGGCGAGCCGAGCGGGCCCGGTCCAGCTCACGTCGCCACGTCGTGCCGGCCTCGGCGAGCCTGCGCTGCAGGGTGCGCGGGC
>NZ_JBSGCY010000188.1:0-10291 GCF_053602115.1 Nocardia sp. NPDC004582
ATTCACGCTGCACGCCAACGGCGAATCGGTCGACGGCCAGCGCCGCCGCGACGGTCGCGAGATCCGCCCCCTGGTCCAGGGCGACGGCGGCGGCGGACAGGGCGTTGCCGACCTGGTGCTCGCCGGACACGGCCAGCTGGACGTCGACCGATTCGCCGTTGGCGTGCAGCGTGAATCGGGCGCGCGCCCGTTCGTCGAGCACGACGTCGGCGGCGCGCACGTCGGCCGAGGACGCCAGGCCCACGGTCACCACGCGGGCGGCGGTGCGCCCGGCCATCTTCGAGACCAGGTGATCGTCGGCGTTCAGCACGGCGAGACCGGAGGCCGGAAGGGCCTCGACGAGTTCACCCTTGGTCTGCGCGATCACCTCACGGCTACCGAACTCGCCCAGGTGCGCGGTGCCGACATTGAGCACGACGCCGACGCTGGGCGGGGCGATCTCGGTGAGCGCCTTGATGTGTCCCGGGCCGCGAGCCGACAACTCCAGCACCAGGAACCGGGTCTGCGCGTCGGCGCGCAGGGCCGTCCACGGGTGGCCGAGCTCGTTGTTGAACGAACCGGGCGGGGCCACAACGGGTCCCAGCGGCGCGAGCACGGCCGCGATCAGATCCTTGGTGGAGGTCTTGCCGGACGAGCCGGTCACCCCGACCACGGTCAGGCTCCCGGCCCGCACCAGCCGGTCCACGCTGGCACGGGCCAGCGCGGCCAGCGCGTCCAGCACCGCCGCGCCGGAGCCGTCGGTGTCGTGGGCCAGTGCGATGGCGCGGGTGTTCCCGGGGCGGGGCTCCACCACGATGGCGGGCACCCCGACCGGCCGGGCGGCCAGCACCGCGACCGCGCCCTGCGCGACGGCCCGCGCCGCGAAGTCGTGGCCGTCGGCGCGCTCACCCGGCAATGCCAGGAACAGGTCACCGGAACCGATTCGGCGCGAGTCGAACTCGGCCGATCCGGTGACCTTCGCCTCGGGATCGGCGACGTCGTGCAGCGTGCCGCCCACGACCTCCGCGATCTCCCGCAAAGTCATCTCGATCATGAATGCGTCAGGTCCCTCGTCTTTTCCGACAGGGCGGCCGCGAGTACCTCACGGTCGTCGAACGGCTGCTTCACGCCTGCAATCTCCTGCCCTGTCTCATGTCCCTTGCCCGCGACCAGCACCGCGTCCCCGGGCCGCGCCCAGTTCACCGCGGCCTGGATCGCGGCCGCCCGGTCCCCGACCTCCCGGACCTCACCGCGTTCCGCGTCCGGCACCTGTTCGGCCCCGGCGAGCACCGCGGCGCGGATGGCGGCCGGGTCCTCGCTGCGCGGATTGTCGTCGGTAATGATGGCCAGGTCGCTGCCGCGCGCCGCCGCCGCACCCATCAGGGGCCGCTTGCCGGCATCGCGATCACCGCCCGCGCCCACCACGACCGCCAGACGTCCCGTCCCCTTTTCGGTCAACCACGTGCGCAGCGTCGCCACGACCGATTCGATCGCGGCGGGTTTGTGCGCGTAGTCCACCACGGCCAGAAACTCCTGACCCCTATCCACCCGCTGCATGCGGCCCGGCACGTCGACCTCGCCGAGCGCCGCTGCGGAAGTCTCGATATCGGCGCCGGCCGCCGCGCAGACCGCGACCGCCAGCAGCCCGTTGGCGATGTTGTACGCGCCCGGAAGCCGCAGCCGCACATCCACATTGACGCCCGGCCCCGATGCGGTGAATTCCTGGGTGCCACCGGTCCCGGCGGTAACCGCGCCCGCGGTCCAATCGGCGGGCGCGCCCGCGCGGGTGGCCACCGTGCGCAACCGGCCGGTGGTATCACCGGATTCGGCTGCCAGACAGTCGGATACATCGCCCGCCAGGCGCCGTCCCCACTCGTCGTCCACGCAGATCACCGCGGTGCGCGCGGCCACCGAGGGGCGCGACGCGGCGGCGGTGCCGGGGCCGTCGGGAATGAACAGGCGGCGCTTGGCCGCGAAGTAGTCCTCGAAGTCGGTGTGGAAGTCGAGGTGGTCCTGGGACAGATTGGTGAACGCGCCGACCGCGAAGCTCACCCCGTCCACCCGACCCAGCGCCAGCGCGTGGCTCGACACCTCCATCACCACCGCGTCCACGCCCTGCTCGACCATGACCGCGAACATCGCGTGCAACTGCGGGGCCTCGGGGGTGGTGAGCGCCGAGGGCACCCGGACGCCGCCGACGCGGGTCTCGATGGTGCCGATCAGCGCGGTGCGCAGGCCCGACGCCGCCAGCCCGGCCTCCACCAGATAGGAGGTGGTGGTCTTGCCGGAGGTGCCGGTGATACCGATGATGCGCAGTGTGCGAGACGGATCACCGTAAAGGGCCGAGGACAACTCGCCCAGAATCGTGCGCGGCGCGTCGTGCACCAGCACCGGGACGGCGATCTCGCCGATCAGCTCCGCGCCCGCCGGATCGGTGAGGATCGCGACGGCGCCGCGCGCCACCGCGTCGGCGGCGTAGCGCGCGCCATGGGAATGCCCACCGGCCAGACCGGCGAACAGATCCCCCGGCAGCACCGCGTTCGACCGCTGCTCGATACCCGTGACCTGGATGTCCTGCCAACCTGCCGCGGACCCGGCGGGCGTCGCGCCCGTCAGCTCCGACACCGTGCGCAAGCTGGTCGCCGCCGGTGTGGCGGGCCGGAACACCTGCGGGGTGGACTGCGCGGGCACGAAGCTCCTCTCACGGGCGGGTTTCATATGTAGAAAAGATCCGGACGAGCGGATCGACGTGTCAGGTTACCTGTGTTCGATTGCCGTGCGATCGGCACGGCGCAGTTCGGTCACCCGCCGGTAGTGGTATCGGCGGCGGCGTGCGTCACGACCATCCGTTCCCTGCTCTAACTCGCCTGCAGAATCAGCTGTTTGGCGGGCGGCGACGGCGGGATCCGGTCCCGCTGCAGCAGCCACGACGCGATGCTGTGGAACAGCGGCGCGGCCGACCCGCCACCGCTGCCGTCGGAGCTGCGGACCGGCGCGTCGAGCATCATGCCGATCACGTAGCGCGGATTGTCGGCGGGAGCCATGCCCGCGAAGGTGATCCAGTATCGGTCGCTGGAGTAGCAGCGGCACTTGGGATCGATCTGCTGCGCCGTGCCGGTCTTGCCCGCGATCTGATAACCCTCGATCGAGGCCGGGCTGCCGGTGCCGGACTGGATGCCGCGCGGATCCTTCTGCACCACGGCCTGGAACATCTGCTGCAGGGTCTTGGCGGTCTGCGGGCTCACCACCTTCACGCCCTCCGGCGGCTCTTCCTCGGTGCGCGCGCCGTCCGGGGCGATCTTGGCCTTCACGATGCGCGGCGGAATCCGCACGCCATTGTTGGCGATGGCCTGGTACATGCCCGTCATCTGCAAGGTCGTCATCGAAAGACCCTGTCCGATGGGCAGGTTGGCGAAGGTGGAACCCGACCACTGGTCACGCGAGGGCACCACGCCGCCGCTCTCGCCGGGCAGGCCGACGCCGGTGCGCTGACCCAGCCCGAACTTCTTGAGCATGTCGAAATAGCGGTCCTCGCCGACCCGCTGCGCCAGCATCAGGGTGCCCACGTTGGAGGACTTCCCGAAGACGCCGGTGGTGGTGTACGGGGCGACGCCGTGCTCCCAGGCGTCGTGCACGGTGACCCCGCCCATGAAGATGCTGCCCGGAACCTGGAGCACCTCGTCGGGGTTGGTGAGGCCGTACTCGATGGCCGAGGCCGCGGTGACGATCTTGTTCACCGAGCCGGGCTCGTACACCTCCTGCACCGACGGATTGCCCAGATCGGTGGTGGACCAGAAGCGCGGCCCCATCGCGGGATTGAAGGTGTTGTCATTGGCCATGGCCAGCACCTGCCCGGTGTGCACGTCCAGCACCACCGCCGAGGCCGCGCTCGCGCCCGACAGATCCTTCGCCTGCTGCACCTGCTGCTGCACGTAGTACTGCAGATCCGAATCCAGGGTCAGCTCCACGCCGAAACCGTTCACCGCGGGCTGGCGGTCGCGCCACGAACCCGGGATCACCGCGCCGTCGGAGCCGCGGTCGTAGGTCATCGAGCCGTCCGATCCGGCCAGCAGGGCGTCCATCGAGGACTCCAGGCCGATCTGCCCGTGCCCGTCCCAGCCGGTCGCGCCGATCACATTGGCGGCCAGCGCGCCACCCGGGTACTCGCGCATGTCCTGGCGTTCGAGCCCGACCTCCGGGAACTTCAGCGTGATGTCGGCGGCGATCCGCGGATCCACATTGCGCACCAGGTAGACGAACGGCTCGTCGCTCTTCAGCTTGGCCAGGATGTCCTTCTCGGGGGCGTCCTTACCCAGCTTCTCGTGCAGGTATTTGGCGATGGCGGCGAGCCGGTCGTCCGGATCCGGGGCGGTCTTCGGCTGCTTCTCGCGCTCGTCGGCCAGATCCTTGCGGACCCGCACCGGTTGAAAGGTCAACGCCTTGGCGGCGATGGTGAACGCCAGCGACTTCCCGTAGCGGTCGGTGATCGGACCCCGGGTCGCGGGATCGGCCAGCTTCACCGTCCGCTGACTGGCCGCCTCCGCCGAGAGCTTCGGCGCGGAAATACTCTGCACCCACAGCAATTGGATGGCGGCCACGGCCAGCGCCACCAGCATCACCAGCCGGCCCACCCCGAACCGGAACCGCGTACTCGAATCCAGTCCCGGAGCCGGCCGCGGTCTGAACTGCCGCCCCGGCCCGGAACCCGCGCGACCCGAACCCGACTTCGCGCCGCCGGCGGCGATCCGCCCGCGCCCGGAATCGGAACGGCCCCGGCCGGACTCACGCCCGCGCCCCGCGCGGGTAGGGCTCATCGACCAACCCCGGCGGTTCGCGTCACCCGGCAATCCTCAGCCCGTAGACCGGACCGCGGCACCGGATTCACCGTATCCGCGCGGCACTCACCCGTCACCGGGGCGCGCCGTTCGCCTGGACGGCCGGGTTCTGCGGCGTCGGAAGCGGGGCCGCCGGAACCGGGTTCGCGGCACTCGTGGTCGGCGGGGCCGGGGTGCCGGACGGCGCCGGGGCCGGGGTGGTGGTCACCGGGACGACGCGCTCGCCCTGCGACTGCGACTGCTTCGGCGGGGCCGCGGCCGGGGTGGTGTTCAGCGCCGGAGCCGGAGCGCCCTGCGCGGGCTGCGGATTGCCGACCACGGTCACCTGACCGTCGGGGGCGATGATCAGGCGGGCCGGATCCTTGGCCGGGATCATGCCGAGTTCGGCGGCGCGCTGGGCCAATTCGGGCGCCGAGTCCGCCGCGGCCACCTCGCGCTGCAGCGCGTCGCGCTCATCGGACAGCTTCTGATTGGCGCGGCGCTGATCGCCGAGCTGATAGCTGTCCTCGGTGGCGCGGGTGGTGAGCAACAGCGTCAAGGCCAGACCGCAGCCCAGCAGCGCGATGATGGTGGCCACGAAGGACATCCGCCCGCGCGGGATCGATTCACTGCGCCGGCCGCGGCGCATCCCGGGCAGCTCCACGCCGCCCTCGCGATTACGGCGCCGGGCGTAGGCCCGTTGCGCCGCACCCGATTTGACCCGCTCGGCGGCCTGCACCCGGCGGGCCCCCCGGCTCACCTGCGTCTTGATCGTCATAGCGCGGCTCCGATCTCTCGGGTCGCGGCCCGCGACCGCCCGCCGATCCGGCGCTGCCGCGCCCCACCACGTCCCTGATTCATGTCGCGTCCTCCCCTGCGATACGTTCCGCCGCCCGCATGCGCACCGGAGCGGCCCGCGGGTTCTCCTCGATCTCCTGCTCGGTCGCCTTCTCCGCGCCGCGGGTCAGGATCTTGAATTCCGGTCCCATGCCGGGCAATTCGACCGGCAGGTCCAGGGGGGTGCGCGAGGCCGACCGCTTGGCCAGCTCCACCTTCACCACCCGGTCCTCCAGGGACTGATAGCTCATCACCACGATGCGGCCGCCCGGGGCCAGCGCGTCCAGCGCGGCGGGCAGCGCCGCCTCGAGCGATTCCAGCTCGCGATTCACCTCCACCCGCAACGCCTGGAAGGTGCGCTTGGCCGGGTGCCCGCCGGTCCGGCGGGCCGCGGCCGGGATGGTGTCGTAGAGCAGCTCCACCAGCTGCGCGCTCGTGGTGAACGGGGTGCGCTGGCGGCGCCGCAGGATCTCCGAGGCGATCTTGCCCGCGAACCGTTCCTCCCCATAGGTTTTCAGCACCCGGGCCAGCTCGCCGTGACTGTAGGTATTGAGCACGTCGGCCGCGGTGGGGCCGGTGCTGGAGTCCATCCGCATGTCCAGGGGCGCGTCCACGGAGTAGGCGAACCCGCGATCGGCCTCGTCCAGCTGCATGGAGGACACGCCCAGATCCATGAGAATGGCACTGACCGAACCCTTTTCGGGCAGGCCGGCCTGCTCCAGCGCGGCGGGGATCCCGTCATATCTGGTGTGCACCAGGGTGATCCGATCCCGGAACGGCGCTAGTCGCTCGCCCGCCAACTGCAGCGCCGCGGTGTCGCGATCCAGGCCGACGAGTCTGATGTTCGGGTAGGTCCGCAGGAAGTGCTCGGCGTGACCGCCGAGACCCAGCGTGCAGTCCAGGTAGACGGCGCGCTCGGAATGCAGTGCGGGACCGAGGATTTCGTCGGCGCGATGCAGGAGAACCGGAACATGGCGGGGGCCGTCATTGCTCTGGTTCACCTAGGACCTCCCGGAATTCACTGCCTCACGTTCATTCGCACGGCCACATCGGATAGCGAGCGACGGCGGGCCTCTTCACAACGACCTTCGAATTAGGGCGAATGCCCCGTGGTCTCTGACCGAAGCACCGCACCTGGCGTTGGGGAAGTACGTCAGGGTCGGTGTCGGGCAGAGGCCGCAGGGCACTCGCCTCGCTCGGGCTAGAAGATCTCGCCCAGCGACTCGTCTCTGGCCTGCGAGTAGTCCTCCTCATGCTCGGCGAGGTAGGAATCCCACGCCGTCTTGTCCCATATCTCGAGGAAGTCGACCGAGCCGATCACCACGCAATCCTTGGAGAGATTCGCGTAGCGGCGATGCTCTGCCGACAGCATGATCCGGCCCTGTGCGTCCGGACGTTGCTCATCGCTGGAAGCCGCCAAGGCCCGGACGAATGCTCGGGCCTGCGGGTTCGATCGGGACGCGGCCGCGGCTCTCCGCGCGAGCGCGGTGAACTCGTCCTTGGGATACACGGCAAGGCTGTGGTCCTGTCCCTTCGTGACCATCAACCCTCCCGCCAGCTCGTCCCGGAACTTCGCAGGCAACGTCAGTCGCCCTTTGTCGTCCAATCGAGGGGTATAGGTCCCGAGAAACACGTCTCGACACCTCCTGCCGGATCACCCTCTCGACTGTTCGGCCTCCTGTAGTGCGGGCTCCACATTACCCCACTTTCCCCCACTTTCAATCGAAAGCGCCGGTGATCTCGGTCCCCGCTTGGCGAACTTCGCAGGTCACACCAGCTATCACGGTGGTGGGGAAGATTTCGCGCAGTTCCCCCGACACGCGCGACGCGCGTCGGCGGGCATCCGACAACCGCCAGCAAACCCGCAGATAGCGTGCATTTCCGGCACCGGTGGGGCCGGGTGGGGAACCCCTGTGGGGAGGTGTGGGGAATCGTGGCGGGCACCCGACACGCCGAAACCCGACCAAGCAGAAACGCCGTGACGCCACATCCGAAATCGGAGTGGCGTCACGGCGTGTCGTGAAGATCTTCAGTTAGTCGATCGTGGTCCGCTGCCGCTCGCCGCCGAAAGCCCTCGGCCGCACGGCAGCCCGGTCAACTGTCCTGTTCGAATCTCTTGCGGAACCGGTCCTCCATGCGTGCGGAGAACCCGCCCTGCTTACGGGGCTTACCGCGGCCGGCGCCGGGAGCGCCACCCGTGCTGGGATGCGCGTCCGAAGCCCGACCGGCCGAACCACCCATGCGGGGGCCACCGATCAGCAACAGCACACCTGCACCGAACATCACGATGAAGCCGACGAGACTGATGATCGGGAAGCCGCCCGGCTTGAAAGGAGCGGCGATGCCGGCCACCAATAGAAACAGACCGAGGACGAACAAGGCCGCCGCCTGGAGTCTGCGCCGACCGGTGGCAGAACGTAACCGTCCACCCCGAACAGTCGAGGCGAACTTCGGATCCTCAGCATAGAGCGCGCTCTCGATCTGTTCGAGCATGCGCTGCTCGTGCTCGGAGAGTGGCACGGTACCTCCCCCGGCACTAGGTGGTGGCTGTCGCCTCCGGGTAGACGACGGGTAGCCGACCTTGGCGGCTATCTGCCACCAATAATACGAGTTCGATCAGAACCCGACCACCTACTCGCCGGAACTCACGCCAGCATTCCGTTCACCCACCCTGAACTGGGGCGGAGCCGCGACGCGGCGGACAGCAGATCCGCGACGTCGTGCAGGAATGCGCCTACCCGCGAAGCGAACTCGTCGGCGCGGTGATCGTCGATGGGCCGGGACAGACCCGCCTCGAGCGCCGCGCGTGTCTCGGATTGTCCGGTGAAATAGTCGGTCCACATGACGAATTCCGGTGCCGCGCGCTGCATCAGGACCCAGGCGTTGCGCGAGCGCGCCCGCGGCGCCCGGTCGGCCCCCGTCAGCGCCAGCACCGCGCCCGCCCCGCGTAGCGCCGCCAGGTAGGCGATGCGGAAACGCTCCGCCGGATCGCGTTCTCCCCGTGCCTCCGACAGCAGCCCATCGGCCTTGCGCAGCAGGTCGCCGGCGCGGCCCGGGTGGCCCGGACGTTCCGTTTTCCCGGTCATTTCGCGTACCTCCCCACTCGCACACCCGAATCACATCTATAAGGACAACGTGTCCCGATCAGGCATTTCACCCAAGTCGAAGATCGAACAGGCATTCGAAGGTTTCTGTTGGGTTTGAATATAGAGAGACCCACCGACAAGTTGCGGCGTCCACCGTGGCGCTACTGTCGATCCATCCGTCCGCGCCAACGAGAGTTGCGTCCAGCCGATGACCGCAGTCACCCCCAAACCGACGCCGGCACCCGTCGTGGTCGACCTGTCGGCCGCGACCCTGCGGCACCGGCTGCACGACGCCCTGGCGGTCTACGTCGCGGCGATGGACTATCCGCGCGGCACCGAACACCAGCGCGCCCCCATGTGGACCGAGCACACCACCCGCCCCGGCTGGCAGGCCGTGGCCGCGGTGCTGCCCGACGACGACGGGCGCCTGGACCTGCGGACCGCGCCCATCGTGGCCATCGCCTACGGCTATCACGGCGCGCCGCACCAGTGGTGGCATCAGCAGGTGTACAGCGGGATGCGGCGCACCGGTTGGCCCGAATCCGGCGCGCGGGAACTGCTTTCGGATTACTTCGAGCTGACCGAACTGCACGTGCACCCCGCCGCGCAGGGCCGCGGGCTCGGTGAGATCCTGCTCACCCGGCTGCTGCAGAACCGGCCCGAGCGCACCGTGCTGCTGTCCACCCCCGAGGTGGACCGCGAGTCCAACCGGGCCTGGCGGCTGTACCGGCGCCAGGGGTTCGGGGATGTGGTGCGGCACTTCATCTTCTCCGGCGACACCCGGCGGTTCGCGGTGCTCGGGCGGCGGCTGCCCCTGTGAGCGGGCGCGGCAACGGTTCCCGCACGGCCGACAAGTCCTCGCGCACAGTCATAGTCGTCGGATCGGGGCACAACGCGCTGGTCGCGGCCTGCTACCTGGCCAAGGCCGGACATCGGGTCGAGGTGCTCGAACGCGACACCGTGCTCGGCGGGGCGGTGTCCACCGTGGAGCGGTTCCCGGGGCATCTGGTCGACCGCGGATCCTCGGCGCACATCATGATCCGGCACACCGGGATCATCGAGGAACTGGAGCTGGACCGGTTCGGGCTGCGCTATATCGACTGCGACCCCTGGGCTTTCGCGCCCGCGCCCGCCGGGAGCGGGCTGGCGCCCATCGCCTTCCATCGGGACCTGGACCGGACCTGCGCGTCCATCGCCGCCGCCTGCGGGCAGCGGGACGCCGAGGCGTACCGGCGGTTCGCGACCGTGTGGGGTCCGCGCAGCGCGCGGGTGATGCGGGCCTTCTCGGGCACTCCGACCGGCGGGCATCTGCTGAAGTCGTTCTGGGGCATGGATCCTCGCGAGGCGGCCGGGGCCACCGGACGCGCCAGCGGCGGGGCCCTGTCCCGGGAGATGATGCAGTCCGGAGACGCGCTGCTGGACAGCCTGTTCGACAGCGAACGGCTCAAGGCGGCGCTGGCCTGGTTCGGCGCGCAGTCCGGGCCGCCCATGTCCGAACCCGGCTCCGCGCCCATGGTGGGGTTCGCGGCGCTCATGCACACCTTGCCGCCCGGGCGCGCGGTCGGCGGCAGCGGC